>JBFMBA010000063.1:0-4991 GCA_040755475.1 Thermodesulfobacteriota bacterium | reverse complement strand
CACCAGCCGTCCCTTGTGGATGATGCCGATCCGGTCGCAGAGATCTTCCGCGATCTCCAGGGTGTGGGTGGACACAAAGACCGCCGTCCCCCCCCTGCCAGTACCCGCAGCAGGTCCTTGACCATCCGTATCCCGGCGGGATCGAGCCCGACCATGGGCTCATCGACGATGATCACCCGGGGATCGTGCAGCAGGGCCGAAGCGATCACCAGCCGCTGCTTCATCCCGTGGGAATAAGCCTCGATCAGCTGATCGCCCCAGTCGTGGAGGGAAAACCGGTTCAGCAGCCCCCCGGCCTTTTCCCGGAAGTCCCCGTTGCCGACACCGTAGAGGTCCGCGGAAAACCGCATGAATTCCATGCCCGTCAGCTTCTCGTAGAGAAACGGCCGGTCCGGGATGAACCCGATCACCTTTTTTGCCGCCACCGGGTCCGATGCCATCGGAACCCCGCCGATCAGGACCTCCCCCTCCGTCGGTTTGAGGACGCCGGCCGTCATGCGGATCGTTGTCGTCTTTCCGGCCCCGTTCGGGCCGATGAACCCGAATATCTCCCCCTTCCGCACCTCGATGTTCAGCCCGTCCACCGCCACGAGGCTTCCGTACCGTTTCGTGAGATTCCTCAGCGTGATCATCGCGTCATCTCCAGGATTTCCAGATTCAACCTGCCGATCAGCCCCACCAGATCGAGCTGCTGATCGGCGCCGCCGCGGGTGAAGCGGATGTGTGTGGCATCGGCGGGCATTTGCCCGAGGACCGGGTCGGCGGTGATCCACCCCCCTTTTTCCGGGAGGAAAAGAACATTCCAGGCGTGATAGTAGAACCGGCCGCGCAGGAACACCAGCCCCGCCTCCATGTCGGCCGGAATCCCGGCCGCCCGGCTCAATGCGGCCATGAGGACCGCGTGCTCGTTGCAGTCCCCTACGCGGTTCTCCAGTGTCTGCAGCGCGTTCGGCACGGAGAGGACGGGCCGCTTCTCGATATGCCGGTGAATCCAGGCCAGGATTTTCCGGGCCTTCACCTCCTCCCCGTCTCCCGGCGACAGGATATCGCCCAACGTCTGTCTCACCTTCCGGTGGTCTGACTGGATCAGCGGGGTCGCTGTAAGATAAGGGGAAAGGTCCTGACGGGCGGCGTCGCCGTGAGCGGTGCGCCCGTCCATGGATTCCCGGCGAATGGTCAGGACGCCGTCGCGGTAGGACTGCCTGCCGCCGTCGAGGAAGAGCGAACCCTCCGGAAGGCCCGATACGCGCAGTGTGAGTGTTTTCAGCGTTTCCGGATTGTCGATCGGTCGCGGGGAGCGGATCGACGCGATTTCGGCCAGATCACCGCTGACCGCCGACTCCAGACCGGCCAGCGCCGTCTCCCGCGCCACTTTTTCCAGCGTAATGCCCAGGATCCCTTCTTCCCGGAGCAGGCTGCCCTTCTCATCGATCCAGGCCGTCTGCCTGACCCCTGCGAATTCCACGGACAGCTTTTTTACCCGATGCGGTTTTCCCGTGACCGTGAGGGTGCCTTCCTCCAGAAGCTGGATCTGCACCGGTTTCTGCCCCAGCGAGGCGGGATCGAAGACCGGTACCGACATCCTCTCCCCCGGTCTGAGCCCCGCTGCCACGGCGGAACCCAGGATGGTTCCGCCCAGGTAGGGCACTTCGGCCAGGGTGATCGTGGTGATGGTTTCGCCGCCCGGGGCGCCGGCATGGACGGTCAGGCGCTTCCCCCGGATGGTCCCCCGGGCCCGGAACCGGAAAAGCGAAGAGCCCAGATCATACTCGAAACGGGAGAGGGTCCGGTCGGCGTTCAGCTCCGCCGTCATCCGGACCGTCAGGGGCTGGACGATCCCCATGGTGTTGATCCGCATGACAATCGACTCGGAATAGTGAAAGCCCTCTTTCGACTCCTGGAGTGTCCTGTGCACATATCCGATCTTCGTGCCGTTCTGCGTGATGTTCATCCAGCTTTCCCCGGACGGATGGGAAAGTGTCTGCAAAGGAGGCCCTGCCGGCAAATCTGGAAAGGTTTTCCCGAGGACGCCTAGACGAAAGAGCATCAGGACCGCGAACAAAAGAATCGCCGCCCCTCCCGCGCACCACTGCCATTTGCCGCCTGCATCCGCCATCGCCACCCCGCAGGGGGTCGTCAGCGCCGGCGGCGCGACCCCCTTTTCCCGGGGCGATTATATGGAATGACCGTATTTCTGTCAATCAACAGGCGCTGCCGGGATACCCCATACCCTTCGGTCACATTGTTCAAAGGGGCAACAGGGACGTCAACAGGCCGGGCATGGGCCGGAAAAACGGACTTGTCAGCGTGGCGCATTTCTGATAGCGTCCGCTACGCGACGTGGTATTCATCTCCGCCGGACAGACCGCGGCAGACGATGCCCAGGGAGGGTCAATGGAACAGGATCGTTCGATTATCGAGGCGAGGGAGGTGCTCCGGATCGAGGCGGAGAGCATCCGCCTTCTCATCGACAGGGTGGGGGAGTCTTTTGCCCGCGCCGTGGATCTGATCTATCGCTCCAAGGGCCGGGTGATCGTCACGGGAATCGGAAAATCTGGCCTCATCGGCAGAAAGATCGTGGCCACCCTGACCAGCACCGGCACACTTGCGCTCTTTCTCCACCCGGTGGAGGGCCTCCACGGCGATCTGGGTATCGTGACCCGGGACGACGTGTTTCTGGCCATCTCGCACAGCGGCGAGACTGACGAGCTCAACGTGATCATCGACAGCATCCGCGGCACCGGCGTCCCTCTGATCGCTTTCACGGGTAACCTCTCCTCGACGCTGGCCCGGACCTGCGACGTGGTCATCGATGTGGGCGTGGCAAAGGAGGCCTGCCCCTTCGGACTGACCCCGACTTCGAGCTCCACCGCCGCTCTGGCCATGGGGGACGCCCTTGCCGTGGCCCTGATCCAGCGAAGGAATTTTCAGGAAAAAGACTTTTACAAGTTTCACCCCGGCGGAAACCTCGGCTCCCGGCTCCGGGCCAGGGTCGGGGACGTCATGCTCTGCGGGGCGCAGATTCCCCGTGTCGACTCCGATGCGTCCGTTCTGGAGGCGATCCGGGAGATGGACGAAAAAAACAAGGGATTCGTCCTTGTGACCGACAGCCATGATACCCTCCTCGGCATTCTGACCGACGGCGACATCCGGCGTCTGGTGCGGACGGGACAGGATTTTCGAGGGGAGCGGATCGGTGCCGTCATGACCCGCCATCCCAAAACGATCCCGGATACCATCTCCGTCGCGCAGGCCATCGAACAGATGCAGCGCGATGAGATCACGACCCTGGTCGTCACCGACGGGGACAACCGCCTGAAGGGCTACATCCACATCCATGATCTCCTGGGACGGGGCGGCACGCTCAGGATCACCGTCGCCGAATAGCGAAAGGGCCATTCCCCCCGCGGGACAGGCGGCAGCCCGCTGTGAAAATCTCATGTGTTTCGCAGGTCGAGGATTTACGTACCAGTCAGTGACCGATACGATCCATCATTTACATGTTTCATCCCCCTGAAACCCGGAGCAGCCGGCTGATGCCAACCCAAGATGTGAACAGCAGCTTCCGCTGCATACTAACCAAATCGGACACTCCTGAATTGGCTTGACATTCGCTCTTTCTGTCCTTATTATCGATCCCAGCGAATGGAAGTTCTTTTCAATAACGCTTAGCGCAGCACCCTGCAATCATGTATTGAGAATGGTCCAACAGATTCGGATGGGCCTGATAAGGATACTTGATTGGATCAGAAGACGAAACCGGATCACCCTGCATTTACCCTGATCGAGATCATCATCGTCGTGGCAGTCATGTCTGCCCTGCTCGCCATTGCCGCTCCAATGATCGCTGTTTATATTCAACAGACCCGGGCCAAAACCTGCTTGTCTCTACGCTATCAAATAGAAAAAGCCGAGACGGTCTATGTGCAGGAGAAGAACGCACCCAGCGAGGGCTTTGCCGAACTCGTCGGCAACGGCCTGCTATCGCAATTGCCGGTCTGCCCCAGCAAAGGCGTCTATGGATGGCTACAGCGGACACCGCAGCCGATTCTCGGTTGTTCCCACCACTACACGACCGTGCCGGAGGGAGGTGGAGGTCATGTGCTCTTGACAAGCAGCTTTGACAATATGAACAACCTGACAAGCCTGAAGGGCACCTGGCGGATCAACAACGGCAGTCTAGCCAACAACCCCGGCGTCGAATCGCGCATCGCCTTCGGTGACAGCACCTGGGCCAATTACGAGATCAAGGTCAGCGCCACCCTGCTACAGGGTAACGGTTACGGGGTGTATTACCGCGCTAGTGGCAAACCGAATATAACGGGCTATGTGTTTCAATACGATCCCGGTCTGGGCAACAAATTCGTCATCCGTAAGGTGTATAATGGCTCTGAACAGGCCCCTTTTCAGTCCGTTTCAATGCCTGCGGGGTTTCCCATATACAATACAAACCACGACATCAGCATCACTGTCGCGGGCAATCACCACGCAATCAAGGTGGACAATCAAGTCGTCATAACTTTCCAGGACGACAGCTTTGCCGCCGGTTCCGGCGGTTTCCGAACCTGGGGGCAGTCGGCGGCAACTTTTGATCATCTGACAGTTGTGAGACAATAGAAGCAATCCGCAGTGAAGCCACGGCCTGAAAAAAGCGAAAAACTCTTGACACTACCTTCTTTTTCAAGTTATCGCTCACGATTTGATCACAAACGTAAAAAAGGGGCTAACCGCAAACGGCCAACCCCTTGATTTTCATGGTAGGCGGTACTGGGATTGAACCAGTGACTTCTACCGTGTGAAGGTAGCACTCTCCCGCTGAGTTAACCGCCCAGAACGCGCTACCTATACCCTAACCGGTCCCTGTTTTCAAGAGAAAAATCATGACAGCATCTCGTAGATCCCCGCCGCACCCATGCCGCCGCCGATGCACATCGAAACGATCCCCCTTTTTGCCTTCCGCCTTTTCAGCTCATGCAGCAGCTGGGCGGTCA
>JBFMBA010000062.1:0-7584 GCA_040755475.1 Thermodesulfobacteriota bacterium | reverse complement strand
GAACGATGTCCAGATTCCTGAAAAGCGACCGGTGCTGGAAGGCATCGTCCAGTATCAGGACGTCCGCGCCAAACCGCTCCACGGCAATCTGGCCCGTCAGGCGCCGTCGGGCGCCGGTCAGAACGGGAACCCCGGACAGGGCACGGGCGATGAGGACCGGTTCGTCTCCCGCCTCGCCCCAGGCCATCAGGAGCCGGTTTCCATCCGAAACGACGTTGACGGGTCCGCTCGCCCGGCCGCCGTAGCCCCTGCTGAGGACGGCCGGGCGGCGGCCTTTTTCCCGCAGCAGGCCGGCCAGATAGATCACGGTGGGTGTCTTGCCGGTGCCGCCGACGGTGAGGTTTCCCACGCTGATCACGGCACAGGGGAGTTTGGCCTGGCGGAGCAGGCCCAGATCGTAGAGACGGTTTCTGGCGGCCACACCGCCCCGATAGAGGATCGAAGCCCCTTTCAAAAGGGCATCGAAGGGGGTCCTTCCCTTTTCCGAGGGGTCGTCTTTCCAGCTCCCCTGCACGGAATTCCTAAATGACGCGGTCATGACTTCCGTTCTTCATCCCGTCGATCCGGCCATTCTCCTTGAACTGCATCTGATAGAGACGGCAGTATTCACCCTGGCAGGAAAGGAGCGTTTCGTGGGTTCCCTCCTCCCGGATCTGACCGTTGACCAGGACAACGATGCGGCTGGCGTTTCGGATCGTCGAAAGGCGGTGGGCGATGATCAGCGTCGTTCGCCCCTTCATGAGGTTTTCCAGGGCGTCCTGAACCTCGATTTCCGCCTCCGAATCGAGCGACGATGTGGCCTCGTCCAGAATCAGAATGGGGGCATCCTTGAGGAGGGCACGGGCGATGGAGATCCTCTGCCGCTCGCCGCCGGAGAGTTTTGCACCCAGCTCACCGATGAGGGTGTCATACCCCTTGGGCATTTTCATGATGAAAGCATGGGCATTGGCGGCCTTCGCCGCGGCGACGATCTGCTCTTCGGTCTTGGCGATGTCGCCGTACGCGATGTTGTTCCGTACCGTGTCGTTGAACAGGATCGTCTGTTGGGTCACGATGGCGATCTGCGCCCGGAGCGACTCGATGGTCACCGTGCGGATGTCGCGGCCGTCGATCAGGATCGCCCCGTTCGTCACATCATAGAAGCGGGGGATCAGGTTGACCAGCGTCGTCTTGCCGCCTCCGCTCATCCCCACGAAGGCGATCACCTCTCCCGCCCGGATCGTCAGGTTGATCTGCCTGAGGACCGGCGTTTCTTCGTAATGGAAGTCGACGCCACGGATCTCTATTTCCCTGGATATGCGGGGCAGCGGGCGGGCTTCGGGATGGTTCCGGATCTCCGGTACGAGATCGATGATGCTGAACACCCGCTTGGCGCCGGCGATCCCCTGCTGAATCGTGTTGTTCACGTTGGTCAGCCGTTTGACCGGCTCGTACAGCATGATGAGCGCCGTCAGGAAGGAGAAGAATGTACCCGGGGTGGATTCACCCTGAATGACCTGGTATCCCCCGTAGAAGATGATCGAGGCGATACCGATGCCGCCCAGGAATTCCATAAAAGGGCTGGAGACGGCATGGATCGACACGGCCTTGAGGTTGAGGCGGAAGAGCCGCTCGTTCTCACCCCCGAAGCGCCTGTTTTCGTACTCCTCCATGTTGAAGGCCTTGACGATCCGGATTCCTGAAATCGTCTCCTGCAGGAGGGTGGTCAGGCTTCCCAGCGTGACCTGGGTCCGGGACGCGACCTGACGCATCCGCTGGCCGAATTTGGCGATGGGATAGACGGCGAGCGGAAAGACCAGCATGGCGATGATCGCCAGCTGCCAGTCCCGGTAGAAAATCACGAAGACCAGACAGATCAGCGTGAAGGAATCCTTCAGCAGGGAGGTCACCGCCTCCGATACCGCACCGTGAATGAACCCCACATCGTTGGTGATTCTGGACATCAGCAGCCCCGTGGGGTTCTTCGTGAAGAAAGCCATCGACAGGGTCTGGATCTGGCGGTAGAGCGCGGCGCGCAGATCCGCCACCACCCTCTGTCCGATAAAATTCATCAGGACCGTTTGGGTGTAGCTGCACACCCCTTTGGTCAGATAGATGCCGATCACGGCCAGCGGAATCCATTTCAGCATGGCCGAGTTCCGCTTGAGAAAGATCTCATCCAGGGCCGGCTTGACGAGAAAGGCGAGCGAGGAGGTGGTGACCCCCACAACGAGCATGCAGAACAGGGCCATGACAAATTTTGCCCGGTGGGGTCTGGCGAGGATCAGCAGCCTTTTGAAAACGTCCAAAATTTCCTCTCCCTTTGATCCTTTTCAGATATGAGCAACCAGGAAATCATCTCCTGGAAGCACGTATTGGAGATTTTTCGGGGCACCCTGCCCCCGCAGCGTCGCGCAAGCAAAGACGACTGTTTGAGCGCTTCAGCGCGAGTTTCGTCTTTGCAGCGGAGCGAGGAGGCGCAGGGTCGAAAAATGTCCAGCGTGTGGAGGGAGAATGATTTCCAATATTTTCCCTTTACACATTTCCCGGGCAGATGAAAAGTATCTTCATCAGAGGTGCGATTGGGTTAATTGAGCATTTCCCAGGCAATCTGAGCCGTCCTCTGCGATGCACCGGGCGCACCGAGCTTCCCCCGTATCTCCGCCAGTGCAGCCTTCATCGCTCTTCGCTTTTCTGCCCGAACAAGCAACTGTCTGACCTCGTCGGCTATTCGCTCCGAATGGGCCTCGTCCTGGATCAGTTCGGGTACGACCTGCCGACCGGCGATGAGGTTCGCCAGGCTGATATGCTCCACATGGATGACCCTCCGGCCGATCGCATAGGACGGGGCGGACACTTTGTAGACCACGACCATCGGGATCTCCAGGAGTGCCGTCTCCAGTGTCGCCGTTCCCGACGCAACGATCGCCACATCGGATACGGCAACGGCGTCGTAGATCTCGTCGCGGACGACGCTGACCTGAACGGGAAACTGCCGCAGGATGTCCTGAACCAGGCCGGGATCAAGGGTTCCGGCCATGGGCAGGATGAACTGAAGCGGAGAGAGTCTGTCCTCCAGAATCCGGCAGGCCTGCAGCATCTCCGGCAGCAGCCGCGCCACCTCGGAACGCCGGCTTCCCGGCAGAAGCGCCACGGTGAGCGCTTCATCCTTGAGGCCGAAGCGCCGGAGCGCCTCCCTGCGCCTGTACTTCTTCTTCACTTCATCCAGCAGGGGATGTCCGACAAAGGTGACATCCATGCCGGCTTCGCGGTAGAACTCCTTCTCGAAGGGAAGTATGACAGCCATGCGGTCGACGGAGCTTCGGATCGCGGCGATCCGTCCCTTTCGCCAGGCCCATACCTGGGGGCTGATGTAGTAAAGGACCCTGATTCCCTGTTTACGGGCGGCGCGGGCGATCGAGAGGTTGAAATCCGGGTAGTCGATGAGTATGACCAGATCGGGCGGTTCCGTTTTCAAAGAGGCCTTCAGACGGTGCATCACCTTCAGGAGCAGGCCGAGCTTGAAGACCACTTCCGTCAGTCCCACCACGGCCATATCGGCAGCGTCGGCTATCAGCCGGACACCCGCGGCCTTCATCCGCGCTCCCCCGACGCCGTAAAACTGAAGCGCCGGATCCAATTCATGTAACGCCCGTACAAGATTGCCGCCGTGCAGATCACCGGAAGCCTCACCGGCGACGATCAGGATCTTCCGGGCTTTCATGCGGGTCCCCGTTCCGCTTCGGGCGGGCCAGGTCGGATCAGTGAATCCAGCGGGCCGCGGCTTTTTTCCATCGCCTCGGTGATGCGCAGCGCCAATGCCAGGGCCGCATGTCCGTCCCGGCCGGACACGAGCGGAGGTGTCCGGTCGCTCACGGCGGTGAGGAAGGCGCGAATCTCTTCTTCCAGTGGATCCTGCTTTTTTACCTCCACGCGGTTTTCCGCGATCGTCGGCCTTCCGTCGGCGCCTTTTTGCCTGCCCAGGGAAACGAGCTCGCGTTTGCGATAATCCACCGAATGGTATCCCTCCACACCGAAGAAACGGATCTTCTGCAGGACCTTGCCGGTGACCCGGCTGGCGGTGATGTTCGCCACGCAGCCGGACTCGAAGATCAGGCGGACATTGGCGATGTCCACCTTGTCCGAGAGCACCGAAACCCCCACCGCATCGATGGTTTTCACGGGGGAGCGGACAAAATGGATGATGATGTCCAGGTCGTGGACCATCAGATCGAGGATCACATCCACGTCCGTGCCGCGCTCGAAAAAGGGATGAAGCCGATGGGATTCGATGAAAAGCGGCTGCTCGATCACCGAGTGAAGGGCCACCACCGCCGGGTTGAAGCGCTCGATAAAGCCGATCTGGAAGATGAGCCCTTTCGCATCCGCCAGGGCGATCAGGTCCTGCGCCTCTTCAAGCGTCGCAGCGATGGGTTTTTCCAGGAGGACATCCACGCCGGCCTTCAAAAAAACCGCGGCGACCTTGTGATGGGCGCCGGTGGGAACGGCAATGGAAACGGCATCGACCATCCCGGCAAGCGTCTGACAATCGGCGACAGCCTGGCACCCGTACAGGTCCGCAGCCTGCCTGGCCCGTCCAGGTTCCGTATCGACGACCCCGACAATCCGGCACCCCGGACTGTTCCCATATTTCTGCAGGTGGTAGCCCCCCAGGTGCCCGATACCCACCACACCGATTCTGATCTCTTTCATTCTTTTCCTGTTTGCCTGCAGATCCCCCGCTCCGATTTCCGGATAAAATCCAGAAATGTACGGATCTCGGGCAGATCCGCTACCTCTTTTTCGATTTTGTCGATCGCCGCAGACAGCAGCAGCGAGGAGCGGAAAACGATCCGGTAAGCCGTCTTCAGGGCCTGGATCGCCTCGTCGGAGAACCCCCGACGCTTCAGACCGATCAGGTTCAAGCCGAAGAGCCTGGCATAATTGCCGGCAGCCATCACGTAGGGGGGGATGTCTTTGGTCACCGCCGAGGCCCCTCCGATGATGCAATGGGCACCGATCCGGGTGAACTGGTGGATACCCGACAGACCGCTGATGATGGCGAAGTCCTCCACATGGACATGGCCGCCCAGGTTCGCCGCGTTGGCCATGATGATGTGGTCCCCGAGCGTGCAGTTATGGGCAACGTGGCAGTAGGCCATGAGCAAATTGTGATTCCCGATGCGGGTGACGCCGGAATCGGATGCGGTTGCCCGGTGGATGGTCACGTACTCCCGGATCGTATTGTGGTTCCCGATCACGACCCGCGTATCCTCACCCCGGTACTTCAGGTCCTGAGGGGGGCTGCCGATAGAGGCGAACTGGGATATCCGGCAACCCTCTCCGATATCGGTATGGCTTTCGATGACCACATGGGGGCCGATCTGCGTATCTTTCCCGATATGGCAATCGGGACCGACAATACTATAGGGACCCACCCCGACGCCTTCGGCAAGCGTTGCATCGGAGGAGATGACCGCTGTGGGGTGAATATTCATCAATCCTCTCTTTTTCCTTTCTCTTCCAGCGCAGCGACCCGCCGCTGCAGGGCAGCGAGGGTCTCCCGCATTGCCGGCAGTTTCGAGCGGCAGGCCTCCATTTTCAGCCATTCCCCATGGGGCATATGGGGTTTTCCGGCGACTACCCGGCCCGGTGCAACGTCCTTGTGAACCCCCGATCCGGCGGCGATCATGGCATGATCCCCGATCCGGATATGGCCGACCAGACCCGCCTGACCGCCGATGACGACGCCCCTTCCCAGGTGCGTGCTTCCGGAGATCCCAACCTGGGCCACCACCACGGAATACTCTCCGATCACCACATTGTGGGCGATCTGGACGAGATTGTCTATTTTCACCCCCCGCTGGACCCAGGTCCTGCCGAGGGTGCCGCGGTCGATGGTCGTGTTGGCGCCGATCTCCACGTCGTCATCGATCTGGACATAGCCGACCTGGGGAATCTTCAGGTTCTCCTTCCCGGGCCGGGCATATCCGAACCCGTCGGTCCCGATCACCGCGCCGGCATGGACGACCACGCGACGCCCGATCAGGCAGCGGCGGTAGAGAGTGACGCGTGGGTAGAGAATGGAGGCCTCGCCGACGACGGCGTCTTGGCCGATAAAGACCCCCGGGTAAAGAACCGCCTCGCGTTCGACCCGCGCCCCCCTGCAAACGTGGACGCCCGGGTACACCACGGCCTCCGGAGAGACCTGCGCCCCGCCCTCGATGCAGGCCTTCCCGCTGACACCGGCCTCCTGTCTGTTTTCCGGGTGGAACAGTGCCAGAAGCCGACCCAGCGCAGCATAAGGATCATCGACGACCAGCAGATTTTTCCCGGGACAGGATATTTCCGGGGCAACAAGTATGGCGCTTGCCCCGGTGGTCTCCAATTTCTTTCGATACCTGGGGTTGGCAAGGAAGGTGAGATCCCCTTCGCCGGCCTCGTCGATTGCCCGGATCCGCCTGATCGGCGCATCGCCGTTGCCGACGGTGCGTCCGCCCAGAAAAAAGGCGATCTCGCTGAGAGTCTTGGTTACCTTCTCTGCCATCATTTTTTGGATTTGGATGTCCTGCCGAACTCCTCGATCACCCGTTTGGTGAGGTCGTTTTCTTTCGCATAATAGGCCAGCGGGATAGTGCCCAAATCGATGATCATGCTGAATTTTTCCCTTTCGCCGATGGCCTGGATCACCTTCAGAATGTCGGGTATCAGTTTCTTGTAGAGCTCCTGCTCTTTCGCCTTGAACTCATCCTCGGAATCCTTCACCTCGATCTGAAAATCGCGAACCTTCCGCTGAAAAGCGGTCTCTCGTTCTTTTGCCACATCCTCCTTGAGCAGGGGGCGCTGTTTGTCGAGCTCATCCTTGAGCCTCTTGAGCTCGTTGTCTTCCTTCTGGAGTTTTTCCCGGGTCTTCCTGAACTCCTCCATCACTTTCTTACCGGAGCCGGAGGAGAGCATCACTTCCCGAATATCCACGAACCCGGTCTTCTCGGCCGCCGCCGCCCATGACCCCATAAGGAGCAGCAGTGCCGGCACCAGCCCTGCAATCAACACACCCTGTCTTTTCATTTGCCGTTCCCCTTTCCCGTGAAGGTTCGACAGAACCTCCAGTTTTTCCTACATGAACATTCCGATGGCGAATTCCCACCGACTGGTCGACTCGCCTGCCTTCGGATCGAGGACATACCCCCATTCCAGGCGGAGGGGTCCGATGGGCGAGTACCAGCGGATCCCGATACCCGCCGTTCTTCGCATATCGTCGATGCGATAACCGCTTTCCCAGGAGTTGCCGGTATCATAAAACAACAGGCCCTTCATCCCGGCGTTCTTGATCAGCGGAAAGACGTATTCGACATTGAAGTTCAGCAGCGTCAGACCGCCGATGACCGTCCCCGTTGCGGGATCCTTCGGTCCCACTTCCCGCAGCCCGCGCAGCGAGTTGATCCCTCCAAGATCGTACCGTTCATATACGGGAACGTATTTGCCTTCGTTGGGGGTCATGTAGCCGATCCGTCCCCGGACGCCGAACACCGTGTCCAGGGGAAGAGGAAAGAACCAGGCGGAGGTTGCCCCGTAGCGCGTGAAGCTCACATCGCCCTGCAGAGG
>JBFMBA010000061.1:0-4876 GCA_040755475.1 Thermodesulfobacteriota bacterium | reverse complement strand
AATACCCGGGACGGTGCACTGCGGGCGCAGGTCTGGCGGCTGCAGGTGGGGCGGGTCCGCCTGTTCCTGCTCGACTCCAACATGGAAGGGAACACCGACGCGGATCGCCAGCTCACGTCCCGGCTCTACGGGGGCGACCATCGGCTGCGGATCCGGCAGGAGATGCTCCTGGGGGTGGGCGGTGCGCGCATTCTCCAGGCACTCCACATCCACCCCGGCGTGCTGCACCTCAACGAGGGGCACAGCGCTTTCGCCATCCTCGAAGAGATCCGCCGGGTGATGGCGTACGACCAGATCTCCTTTCAGCGCGCCCAGCGAAGGGTTTCCCTCTACACGGTGTTCACCACGCACACACCTGTCGCTGCGGGACACGACCGTTTCTCACCCGAACTGGTCGAGGAGGAGCTGGGTGTTTTCCGTGAAGAACTGGGCCTTTCCCACGAGGATTTCATGGCCCTGGGGCGCGTGAATCCGCATGACACGTCCGAGCCCTTCTGCATGACGGCCCTGGCCCTGAAAAGCGCACGGCGGGCTAACGGCGTCTCGGCGATTCACGGGACCGTCAGCCGGCTCATGTGGGCCCCTCTGTGGCCGGGCAGACCTGAAGCAGAGGTGCCCATCGGACACATCACCAACGGGGTCCACATGCTGTCGTGGCTGGCGCCGCCGCAGCACCAGCTCTTCGAGGCCCATCTGGGCCAGGACTGGCCCACGCGCATGGGGCATCCGGACATGTGGGCGAAGGTGGAAAAAATCGATGACGGCGAGCTGTGGGAGGTGCACCAGAACCTGAACATGCGCCTGATCAGCTTCGTCCGGCGCCGCCTGAAGGCGCAGGCGGAGCGGCTGGAACACCGCGAAACCCTGGAGCAGATCGATCAGATCCTCGATCCGGATGTTCTGACCATCGGTTGCGCCCGCCGGTTTGCCGCTTACAAGCGCGGAGACCTCATCCTGTCGCAGCCCGACCGCCTGGCCGCACTGATCGAGGATGCGCGCCGGCCGATCCAGATCATCTTTGCCGGGAAAGCGCACCCCCGGGACGAGGACGGCAAACGGCTGCTGCAGCGAATCGCCCGGTTCAGCTATCACGGCGCCTATCGAAAGCGGGTCGTTTTCGTCGAAAATTACGACTACAACGTGGCGCGCCATCTCGTGCAGGGGGTGGATGTATGGCTGAACACCCCGCGGCGGCCGCTGGAGGCCTGCGGCACCAGCGGTCAAAAGGTGCTGCTCAACGGGGCGCTGAACCTATCGATCCTCGACGGCTGGTGGAGCGAGGCATACGACGGCCAAAACGGCTTTGCCATCGGTCACGGCGGGATGCACAACGATCCGGACGAGCAGTACCGGCGAGACGCGGACTATCTCTATGACACACTGGAAAAGGAAGTCATCCCGCTGTACTACGAAAGAGACGCGGACGGAATCCCCCGTCACTGGATCAGGCGGATGAAGCATGCCATCGGGGGGCTGGGGTGGCGCTTCAGCGCGGACCGCATGGTCAGGGATTACACGGAACGCTTCTACCTGTCGGCGGCCTGCGCCACATCGGCGGAAACGGCGCCTTGAGGCGGAGCGGGACCGCCGGACGATGTGCGCCGGGAGGCATAAAATCCTTTTGACGCCGCCGCACTGGCTGTTGTATAGTGTCATGCGGAAGACATTCACGTGAAGAAAGGGGTGCATCATGAACAGGAATGGAGATTTTATCGCGGGTCTGCTGGTGGGCGGTTTGATCGGCGCCGTGATCGGTATCCTCTATGCGCCGAAGAGCGGCAAGGAAACCCGGGAAGAGCTGGGACAGAAGGCCGACGAGCTGCTGAAAAGGGCCAGGGAAGAGTACGATCACGCCGTGGAGAAAAGCCGGAAGGTCTACGAGGAGGCCGTACAGCGGTTGAAGGCGGCAGAGGAAACGGCCCTCGGGAAGGTGGAAGAGGTCGGCGGGAAGGTCGAGGAAATCGCCGAACGGGGAAAGCAATCGGTCCGGGATGGCAGCAACCGCATCAAGAGGGCCATCGAAGCGGGCGTCGAGGCGTACAGCGAGGAAAAGGGGAAGACGGCCTGACCCCCCGGGGTTTTCAGCCTATCTGAGAGAGTGAAGCCATGACGGAGACCGTACTGGTTCTGACGGGCATTGCCGTTCTGCTGCTGGCAGGGATGTCGATTCTCTGCATCGTGCAGGTCTGGCGGACCGCGAAGGAGATGGCCGTCACCTTCCGGACCATCAACGGACACCTGCCCGTGATCATGAAGAACCTCGAAGAGATGACGATCGGAGCCAACCGGACGGCCGCCGAGATTCACAGGCAGGTTGAAGACCTGTCGCTCCTGACGAAAAAGATGAGGGGGCTGCTGGTGCTGCTGGTCGGGATCGAGGAAGTCATCCGAAGAAAGGTGAGCCTGCCCTATGCGCCGGCCCTGAAGACCGGCGTCGCGGTGTCGAAGGGCGTGCGGGCCTTTTTCAGCCAGCTGCTGGGCGACCGACGCCCGGTCGGCTGAGTCCCGCCCGCGCTGCGGGTGCATCGGAATGCAATTCTCCCGGGGGTCCGGCGCGCATCCCGGAAGCCTCCCCGCGCAGGCGGCGTTCCCGGGCACACCCAAAGAAAGAGGCTGAACGGTAAGCCCGCCCCGGGGCGGGGAAGGCCGTATCGGGGCAAGGAAAGCGAGGCAGGGCACGTTGGGGGGTGTCACGTACGGAAGCAGGGGGGGGCGGGTCCGGGTAACCCGGACAGCAGGCAGGACGACTCCGGCCCGGTCGGCCGAAGAGGTCGTGCGGGAGCTGAAAGCGGACCGGGATGCCGGAGACGGAGAGTACAGGGAACGCTCGCTCGCCCTGTACGGCCTGGTCTGCGGCCGCTGCGGCAGGGAGTTTACGGCCGCCACGCGCCATCTGCTGACGGTTCATCACAGGGACGGCAATCACCGGAATAACCCCGCCGACGGCAGCAACTGGGAAAATCTGTGTGTCTACTGCCATGAGGATGTCCACAGCCGGGGACTGCTGGGGGACTACCTGGAGGGGGGCGCCGGTGCCCCCGAGGCAACAACCGTCTATCGGGACGAGCGGGATCCCGGAGAACAGAAGCTCGGCACGCTCGGCGAGCGGCTGCGGCAGGCCATGGAGAAAAAGAAAACCCCGCCGTGATGCGGGGAATCATCCCTGTTCTTTACAAGAAGAATCACTGTCATGATCATGTCATCCGCATGAGGAGGGATCAGGATGGGAAAGCTGCTGTGGAAGCCTTCGGAAGAACGCGTCAGGAACAGTAACATGGTCCGCTTTATCTCTTTCGTCAACCAGAAGCACCAGCGGAACATCACGGATTATGACGGTCTGTATGCATGGTCGATCGGCGAGCTGGCCGAATTCTGGTCCGCCGTCTGGGACTTCGTCGGGATCCAGGCATCGGAAGGTTACGGGCAGGTGCTCGACGATGCGAAAAAAATGCCGGGGGCGAAGTGGTTTGCGGGCGCCCGGCTGAATTTTGCGGAAAACCTGCTGCGCCACCGGGATGATGCCGTGGCCCTCCTGTTCAAAGGCGAGGGCCGGCCCGTCAGGAAGATGACCTACGCCGCCCTCTATGACGAGGTGGCGCGGCTGACAAAAAGCCTGCGGGCGCTCGGGGTCGCACCGGGCGACCGGGTAGCCGGCTTCATGCCGAACATGCCCGAGACCGTGGTGGCCATGCTGGCGGCAACGAGCCTCGGTGCCCTCTGGTCCTCCTGCTCCCCCGATTTCGGAATCAAAGGGGTGCTGGACCGTTTCGGTCAGATCAGGCCGAAGGTCCTCTTTACGGCGGACGGCTATGTTTTCAAGGGCAAAAAGATCGATTCCCTTGCCCGGGTGGCGGAGATCCTCCGGGAGCTTCCCTCCCTGGAGCGGGTGGTGGTCGTACCCTACACGGAAGAAGCGCCGGATCTGGGCCATATCGGTAAGGCCGTTGCCTACCAGTCGTTCAAAGCGCAGGAAAGCGGCCTTTCGATCCATTTCGAGCAGCTTCCCTTCGATCATCCGCTCTACATCATGTTCACCTCGGGAACGACCGGCCTTCCCAAGTGCATGGTCCAGAGCGCCGGCGGCATCCTGATCCATCAGCTCAAGGAACTGGTTCTCCATACGGATCTCACAAGGGAAGACACCCTCTTCTACTTCACCACCTGCGGGTGGATGATGTGGAACTGGCTGGTCTGCGGGCTCGGCGTGGGGGCGAAGCTCCTGCTCTACGACGGGAACCCCTTCCATCCGGAACCCGGGGTGCTGTGGCGGACCGCCCAGGATGAGGGAATCACCGTATTCGGGACCAGCGCAGGCTATATCGCCGCGCTGATGAACGAAGGGGTCCGGCCGGGGAAGGAATACGACCTCTCCGCGCTGAAGACCATCCTCTCCACCGGCTCGCCCCTTTCCGAGGAAGGGTTCGAGTTCGTCTACCGGGACGTGAAAACGGATGTTCAGCTCGCCTCCATCTCGGGTGGCTCGGACATCAACGGCTGCTTCGCACTGGGCAACCCCATGGCGCCCGTCTATGCCGGGGAGCTGCAATGCCGGGGCCTGGGCATGAAGGTCGAGGCCTATGACGAAAGCGGCAGACCGGTGATCAATCAGCAGGGGGAGCTGGTCTGCACGGCGCCGTCCCCCTCCATGCCCATCTACTTCTGGGATGATCCCGGAGGCGAAAAATACCATGCCGCCTATTTTGACACCTATCCGAACGTCTGGCGCCACGGTGACTTCATCCTGATCAACGAGCGGGGGGGCGTCGTCATCTACGGACGTTCCGACGCGACACTCAACCCCGGCGGCGTCCGCATCGGGACGGCGGAGATCTACCGGCTGGTCGAGGCGTTCGATGAGATCGTGGACAGCATCGTG
>JBFMBA010000060.1:0-2983 GCA_040755475.1 Thermodesulfobacteriota bacterium | reverse complement strand
GACTGGACGATCCCCCGGATGGGCACCGCGGTGATCCAGATCGACATCGATCCCTCGGAACTGGGGAGGAGCTACCCCAACACGGTCTCCCTCCTGGGAGACGCCAAGGCCACCCTCCGCCGGATGCTCGAGCGCATCACGGAAAAGCAGAGCAACGACGCATGGACGGGGCGCGCGCGGCAGCTGCTGGGCGACTGGCAAAAGGAAATGGAACCCTTTTGCCGGTCCGATGCCCAGCCGATCCGCACGGAGAGGCTCTGCCGGGAGATCAGCGACGCCTTTCCCGCCGACGGAATCCTCGTGTCCGACACGGGATTTGCCGGGATCTGGACGGGGGCCATGGTGAATTACAGCCGTCCGGGAGCGAGCTATATCCGGGCGGCGGGATCCCTCGGCTGGGCATTTCCGGCGGCAATCGGCGCCAAATGCGGTGCTCCCCACCGACCCGTGGTCTGCTTCATCGGCGACGGCGGTTTTTACTACCACCTGACCGAGCTCGAAACGGCCAGCCGCTGGGGAATCAACGTGGTGACCGTGGTGAACAACAACCAGGTCCTGCGGCAGTGCGTGGACGGAATCAACCAGGCATACGGCGACCGGCCCGGAAACCGCGACGAGCAGTACAAATTCCAGAAAACCGACTTCGCGAAGCTTGCCGAAGACATGGGCTGCGTCGGCATCCGCGTGGAGAAGCCCGGTCAGATCGCCGAAGCCTTCAAAAGGGCACTGGGCGTCAACAGGCCCGTGGTGATCGATGTGGTCACCGATCCCGCCTGCAGAGCCCCCGGCCCCTGGACGCCGCCCATCCTGTGAGATGCGGCGGGAACGTGTAACAAACAGAGACGACCGGCATGATCGGATCTCTTAAGATGACAACCTCGTAAAAAATCGCAAAAGTCTTGAACCTGGACGGCTTCGTAAAAAAGCCCGCAGGCAAGGCGCGCGAATCACGAGGAGTGAGGCGTACTTAGGTGTACGCCGCAGCGACGAGGGACGAAGCGCAACGTAGCATCCGGGCTTTTTACGAAGCCGTCAAGAGTGAAAGGAGGAGTTTCAGAAGTGATGAAAACCAGAAGGGTGGTCACCGGCCACAACAAGGATGGGCAGAGCGTGGTGAAGTGGGATTCGGAGCTGGAGAGCAAGCCGGGCAGGGACCGGTTCGAAAAAGTGGAACTGTGGGCGACGGACAGCCTGCCGGTGCGCCTGACCGAAGAGGATCCCACCACCTGGGACGTGGGAACCAGCCTGGCGAACGGATCGGTCTTCCGCCTCTGCCGGTATGAACCGGGGGTGGCGGAGCGGTGGCACCGCACCGACTCCCTCGATTACGGCATCGTCCTTTCCGGAGAGCTCTGGATGCAGCTCGACGAGGGGGAAGTCCACCTGAAAGCCGGCGACATCGTCATCCAGCGCGGCACCATCCACAACTGGGTCAATCGGGGGACCGAGCCCTGCGTGGTGGCCTTCATTCTCATCGCCACCGAAGGGGGCGCGTCGACGGGCTGGTAGCCTTTGCCCTTCCGCCGCCTGAGCGCCTCATGGACCGATCGCCCCGCAGCCCGGTCCCTACGGGCATATGGCATCATCGTCAAGGAGAACACCGGTGAAAATACAGGATGTGACCTCCTATCCCGTCAGTTACACTCTGGACAGGCCCTTTGCGAACAGCGCCGAGCGACACCAGAGCCGATCGACCACACTGGTCAAGATCACCACCGATGAAGGCGTCACCGGGTGGGGGGAGGCCTACGGCCCCCCCCTGGGTATCAGCCGGCTCATCCAGACCTATCTCAGGCCGAGGCTGATCGGCGAGGACCCCTTTCGGCTGGAGTATCTCTGGTTCAAGCTGCAGACCCGCAAAGGGATCCCCAAAGGGGCCATGGGCGGCATCGACCTGGCGCTCTGGGACCTCAAGGCCCGGGCCCTGAACGTGCCGCTCTATGAACTGCTGGGCGGCATGAACACCCCGGTCATCACGCCCTACGCGACCGGTTTCTTTCTAAACGAGGATGACCCGGACGCGACCGCCTATCTGGAGGCGGAGGTGGAGGAGGTACGGAGCCGAAAATTCCGCGCCCTGAAGATGAAGATCGGCTTCGGCAGGGACCGCGATATCATGCGGATGAAACGGGTTCGCGAACTGGTCTCCGATGAGACCGACCTGATGGTGGACGCCAATCAGGCATACGATTTGATGACCTGCCTGGAGCTCATCCCGGCACTGACCGATTTGAGGGTCCGGTGGCTCGAGGAGCCGATGCCCTGGCAGAGCCTCGAAGGGTACAAGGAACTTCGCAAAAAGGCCCCCTTCGCCATCGCGGGCGGGGAAGCGGAGTTCGATTACCGGGGATTTGTCGATGCTCTCCGGGAGCGCGTCGTGGATGTGATCCAGCCTGACCTGGCCGCCTCGGGAGGACTGACGAACTCCCGTCGCGTGGCCGTCCTGGCGGAGGCCTTCCAGGTCGATTTCCAGCCCCACGTCTTCGGGACCGTCCTGGCGCTTCCGGCAGCGGTGCAGCTCATGGCCGCGGTCACCAACAACCAGCCCTGGATGCTTTTCCCGCGTCCGGTCCTGCTGGAGTGGGACACGACCCCCAATCCGATGGCGACGGATCTGCTGAAAAACCCGCTGCAGTTGCAGGGGGGGCTGCTCCCGGTCCCCGACGGGATCGGCATCGGGGTGGATGTAAACGAGGAGGCGATCAAGACCTATCTGATGGAGTAACCGTCAACGGCCCGCGGGCGCCCAGGTGTGGAATCCCTGAACAGCATGATCTGTCCCTCCGGTCTTCAGGCATACCGACCCCTCTTCACGCCTGCGCGGCCTTGCCGCGCAGGCGTTCCGTTGTCGATGAAAACCGCCTTGATTGACTGCGTCTGTCCGGCAGCGACAGGACGATCCGGATCAGGACCGATGCGATCACGAAGGCCGGACCGATCGCCCGCTGGAGGCACGCGGCCGGATCGATGAGGCAAGTCGAGT
>JBFMBA010000059.1:0-5122 GCA_040755475.1 Thermodesulfobacteriota bacterium | reverse complement strand
GTGGCCGACACGCAGGTTTCCAGAAAGTCGCTCCACCGGGCGCGGTGATCGTGCCCGCGGGGGGTCGCCCCCTTGAGGACATAGACGCCCATATTGGGCGCCTCTCCGCCGATCTGCCGCGAGGCCCGCATGACGCCCTCCGCCAGCAGATCGCCGATCCCCTCACGCCTGCTGATCTTGAACAGCAGTTCCCGGACCGCTTCGACGTTTCCCCACTGCAGGTCAAGGCCGTCCAGATCGCCGCGCGTCAGGATCCCCTTTTCGTAGCATTCCATCGCCCAGGCGACCACCCAACCCGATTCGTTTGCATCGATTCCCAGCCGGTCCGTCAGATCGGAGAGCATGACCACGGCGCCCGGTTCCGTGTTGCCGATCAGCGGCCCCCAGGCGGCCATCAGCTCGTACTCGGGCTCCTCACCCTCGTGCCCCTTGTAGGGGCCGTCGGTGACCTTCATGAATTTCGTGTGGAGGATCTTGCAGGCCCAGCAGGGCTTGTCGCGGTGCTCGAAATGGGTACGGAAAAACTCCCCGTTCATCCGGTCGTGTTCGGGGTAGATGTTGGTGGTGAAGTTGCGCACCGGAAGGCTGCCCGCGCGGTAATGGCCGGAGAAATTGCCCCCCGTTCCCCAGCGGAAGATCGAAGGCCGGTTCGCTTTGGCGTGTTCGACCAGCGCCCGGGCCTTCTCGCGAAAGGTCGCCCTGTCATGGAGGGAGACCGATTGCCGGCCGCGGATCACGGCCACGGCCTTGAGCCGTTTGGCTCCCATGACGGCCCCGCAGCCGTTCTTCGAACAGACATGCCCTTTGTCGCCCACGACGACGGCGTAGCGGACCCCCTTTTCGCCCGCCGGTCCGATCCCGAAGACGCTCATCATGCGCGTCTCCCCGAGATCCTGCCGGATCGCATCCTCCATCTCCCAGGTGTCCCTGCCCAGGATCGGGGCGGCGTCGCGCAGCGCGACCTTGCCCTCGTCGATGCACAGATAGACCCAGCGGGGGGATCGCCCCTGGAGGATCAGGGCGTCGTAGCCGCAGAACTTCAGGAAGGCGCCCCAGAATCCGTTGGCCTGGGTGGTGATGGCCAGATGGGTCATGGGTCCTTTTGTGACCAGGGAGAAGGTTCCCGCGCCGGCCAGTGCCGTGCCCCCGGCCGGTCCCGATGCCATGATGATCCGGTTTTCGGGATCGTCCCACTCGACGCCGGGAGGAACCTCGCGGTAGAGATATTCCACGCCGAAGCCCGTTCCTCCCACATATGTCTCCGCCAGTTGCGGCTCCAGCGGTTCATCGTGGATGGAACCGCTGGTCAGATCCACCCGGAGCACCTTTCCC
This sequence comes from Thermodesulfobacteriota bacterium, assembly GCA_040755475.1. Taxonomy (GTDB): domain Bacteria; phylum Desulfobacterota; class Syntrophia; order Syntrophales; family UBA5619; genus JAKAFS01. Next base: position 3,790 of record JBFMBA010000059.1, on the reverse strand, counting down.
ATGTAACCGTGAAACGATCCGTCCATCGTCATCCTCTGTTCGGCTACTCCCGGCCAGACCCCCCGGTCTGGTCATGGGGACCGCGACCCGCTCCGTCGGAAGGGAAAAGGGTGCGCTCCCGCTCCACCGGGCGAAGGCGTCGTGGCTCCCATCGGTCCCGCAGCACGCTAACAGATGATTCTCGTCTGATCAACAAAATTCCTTGCCTCCCGGGGAGAGGTGATGGTACATTCCCGCATCGGTCACTACAGAGCGGCGGAGGTGTCTATGAAAGCCATGGTGCTTCGGGGGAAAAACGAACCGTTTGTCCTTGAGGAGCGGCCCGACCCCAAGGCCGGCCCGGGAGAGGCGGTGGCGCGGGTGATCGCCTGCGGTTCCGGTCTCACCATCCATCACACACGGGCGGGCCGCACGGTCACCAACTACCCGATCATCATCGGTCATGAGGTCCTGGGGGAGATCGTCGAGACCGGCCATGGCGTTCACGGCCTGAAGGCGGGCGACATCGTGACTCCCCATTGCTACCTCAGCTGCGGACACTGCCGCTGGTGCCGGATCAACCGCGAGACGCTCTGCGACAACCTGGCGGGCTTCGTCGGCCGGCAGATGGACGGGGGGTATGCGGAATTCATCAAGCTGCCCGCCCGCAACTGGATCCGCGTTCCCGACGGCCTCGATTATAAAACCCACCCCGCCGAGGCGGCCGTGATCTGCGACGCCATCGTGACCCCGTACAAGGTGATCCGCAGGGCCCGCGTCGCCCCGCTGGAGAACGTGGCCGTCTTCGGGGCGGGCGGCGGGCTCGGTGTCCACATGGTCATGATGGCGAGCTGGGCGCACGCCCGTGTCATCGCCGTGGACATCTCGGCGGAGAAGCTCAAGACCTGCCTGACGGTGGGGGCCGATGCCGTCGTGGATGCCTCGCAAGGTAACGTTGTCGAAGCCCTCAGGGAGCTGACGGGGGGTGCCGGGGTGGACGTGGCCATCGATTTCGTCTCCCAGGTCTCGACCCTGGAGGCTGCCGCCGATTCGCTGGGCAAGGGGGGCAGGCTCGTGACCCTGGGGGGCTACTCGCCCGATCCTTTCCGGGTTTCGGCAGCCCGGCTGCTCCAGGGCGAACTGGAAATCATGGGGAGCCGGGCCTTCACCAGGCAGGAAATCGTCGAGTCTCTCGAGCTGTGCGCCCGGGGGCAGGTGTGGCCGCTGGTGACCGAGACGTACCGGCTCGAGGAGGCGGAGAAGGTCCACGCCCGCCTGGATGCAGGGCTTATCACCGGCAGGGCGGCCATCGTCATGGCGTAGGGGAATGAGAGGGTAACCCCATGGACAAGAAACCCCGGATGCTCACCTGGGCCGATTTCACGCCCGATTTTCCCGTATGGAAGCTCCATCCCGCTGGCTGCATGCTGGCTACCCGGGAGCTGGCGCCCGGCGTCTATGCCCTGATCAGCTCCATCCCGGGCGTGGACAACGCGGGTTTTGTGGTCGGCGACAAGGGCGTTCTGGTGATCGACGCCCACATCTCGATCCCGATGGCCCGCCAGATCCAGGAGCGGGTGCGCCAGGTGACGGACAAGCCGCTGCTCTACCTGGTCAACTCGAACTACCATGGGGACCATACCTTCGGCAATTGCGCCTTTCCGCAGCAGACCCTGGTGATCCAGCAGCGTGAAACGGCGGCCCGGACCCCTTACCTCGACGAGGAGATGGCGTTCCTGCTGCCGGCGGTGGGCAACGACCGCGGGGTTTTCGACGGCGTGACGCTGCGCCTTCCCGACATCGTTTTTGATGACTGCCTCCGGATCGATCTGGGCGGGCGGATCGTGGAGATCCGCTGGTTCGGCCCCGCGAACACGCCGGGAGACACGATCACCTATGTCCCCGGGGCCCGGGTGGCCTGGACGGGCAACATGACGGGGGGCTCCTTCGGGCTTGCCCTGGAGAGCGATGCCCCCGCCTTTCTCGGAACGCTCACCCGCCTCATCCAGACCATCGACATCGAAACGCTCATCCCCGGCCACTCCGCGCCCCTGAACCCGCCGGACCTGTGGCTCTACATGCTCTACTTCAGCCGGCTCACCAACGACATGAAAAAGGCCCTGGGCGACGGATGGACGCTCGAGGAGGCGCTCGATCGGATTCCCATGGGCAGGGAGTTCGCCCTCCCCCCCTCGGACCCGCGGGCCCCCTTCATGGAGGGGCGCCACCGGTACAACGTGCGCAGAACGTATCTGTCCCTAAAGGGGGCGTGACCGTCGCCGCCCGGCGACGAAAAGGAAACCGCAGCAGACACCATAAAGGAGGACTCGTTATGCTGACCCCAGGCACAAACAGAAAGCCGGCGCCAACCGCCCGACGACTGCCCTGCGCGCTGCTGATCGCGATTGGCATGCTCATCGCCGTGCCGCAGGGCGCGTGGGCCGACGACTATCCCTCAAAGCCGATCCGGATCATCGTTCCGCTGGCGGCGGGCGGAACGGGCGACACCATGGCGCGCCTGCTCGCCGAAGGCATGGCAGGCGATGCCGGCAGGCGGATCATTGTGGAAAACCGTCCCGGTTCGGGGGGCACCATCGGCACCGACTTCGTCGCGAAATCGCCCCCCGACGGCTACACGGTCGTGCTGGTCGGAACGTCGCATTGCATGAACGCGACGTTGCAGAAGCTTCCCTACGACCCGATCCGTGATTTTTCTCCCGTGGCGCTGATCGCCAACACCCCATCGGTTCTGATCGTGCACCCCTCCGTTGCGGCGCAATCGGTTCCGGAGCTCGTGGCGCTCTCCAGGCAGCGGCCCGGCGCCATCAACTACGGGTCCGCCGGCAACGGCTCGACGCCCCATCTGCACGCCGAGCTGTTCAAGATCATGACGGGGGCCGACATGGTGCACGTCCCGTACAAGGGCAGTACGCCGGCCCGCGTCGCGGTCATGAGCGGGGAGGTCCAGGTCATGTTCGACGGTCTGCTGCCTTCGCTCTCCCTGATCAAGGAGGGGAAGGTCCGGGCGCTCGGCGTGACCAATGCCAGGCGCACCGGCATCGCACCCGATATTCCGACCATTGCGGAAGCGGGGGTGCCGGGCTATGTGGCCGACAGCTGGTATGCCCTGCTGGCGCCGGTAAAGACCCCCAAGCCGGTCGTCGACAGGCTTCGCGCCATGGTGCAGACCGCGCTGCAGTCCGGTGCCACGAAGGCGCGCCTGGTCAACCTCGGCGCCGACCCGGGCAGCGGCACCCCGGACGACCTGCTGAAACTGCTCCAGTCGGAAATCCCGAAATGGGGGAAGGTGATCCGCGAGGCAAAAATCACCGTTCATTGATTGGCGGATCGGCTCAGAGGCGGCCGGATACAAGTCCGGAAAGGAATCGGTGATGGAACCATGAAGATGACCCAGCGCCTGCGCGCTCTTCTAACAAAAGGCGATACCATTTTTGTCCCGGGATGTTACAATGCCATGAGCGCGCGCGTTCTGGACCGCGTCGGCTTTCCCGCCCTTTACATGTCGGGGTACGGCACGTCGCTTTCGCTGCTCGGTATGCCCGATGCGGGGCTGGCGACCATGACCGAGATGCTGCTCAATGCGCGCTACATCGCCAACGCGGTCTCGGTGCCGGTGATCGCGGACGCCGACACGGGTTACGGAAACGCGGTCAACGTCATGCGCTGCGTGCGGGAGTACATCCAGACCGGCGTTGCCGGAATCCACATCGAGGATCAGGTGGCGCCCAAGCGCTGCGGCCACGTCGCCGGGCGCGAGGTGATTCCCCTCGACGAGGCCATCGGGAAGTAC
>JBFMBA010000058.1:0-5099 GCA_040755475.1 Thermodesulfobacteriota bacterium | reverse complement strand
AATACACCCCCTGCATGAGGGTGGCGATGTCCACCTCACCCCTCTTGACCATGGCCAGACGGGTTGCCGGTTCCGAAATGATATGAAATTCCATTCGCTTGATATGGGGAACCTTTCGCCAGTATCCTTCGAAGGCCTCCCCCACCAGCCGCTGACCCGCCACGAATTCCACAAACTTGTAAGGCCCGGCGCCGATGGGGTGCTTTTTGAATCCCGCATCCCCCACCTTTTCCAGATACTTCTTCGGCACCACCCAGCCGATCGTCGTGACGCCCGGAACCAGGTATTCCAAAAAATCGGGGAAGGACTCTTTGAACTGAATACGGAACAGAAGGGGATTGATCGCTTCTATTTTTTCAATCTTGCCCTGGATATTCTTGGCCTGAGCACCCCTGTACCGACCGAAGCTGAAGACCACGTCATCGGCCGTCAGGGGATCGCCGTTGTGAAACTTGACCCCCTTGCGCAGCCTGAACTCGTAAACTTTGGCATCGGGACTGATCGTGTACGATTCGGCCAGGCTGGGGGTGAAGTTGCCCTCCGGCATGGCCTTGAGCAGGGAATCGTGAAAAAGGTACATGGGAAGGTGAGCGGATATGGGATTTCCGCAGGTCGCGGGATCCAGCCAGTCGGCCGATATGCCCCAGTGAATCGCCTGCTTCATCACGCCCGCAGGGGAAGCCGCCTGCGCGGAGCCCGCTCCGATGCAGAAGAACCCCCCGAAGACGAGAACCCACGTGATCGCCAACCACCGGTTGCGTGACGGTCTTGCTGCCCTGTCCTTGCGCTGGTTCATGGTCCCCTCCTTCGTCTGACGTCTCTGGATGCGCAAAGGCAGACGGTAAACCACTCCCTCCGCTTGAAAGGGAACGCGGGATTACACTCCCGGTTATCAGGGCACCATCGTGGAGGGTCTGCCTTATCGCGACGACGTACGATATGTAGAACCGCATCGCCTGTCAAGAAGTTTCTGCGGCCTTTGTATGCGGCCAGCGCTTTATGCCCCTTGACAGTCACGCATCCTTCTTCTATCCTCAGCCACCGCGGCCGGCATGGCGCTCCGCGCCATGCCAGCCCGGTCACGTTCCTCGGAAAGGAGAAGTATGGGCCGCTTTTCAGATCTCGCAGGCAGGACAGCCATCGTCACCGGGGGCGCCGTCGGCATCGGCGGAGCGATCGCCAGCGCGCTTGCCGAAAACGGCGTTTCCGTCGCGGTAGTCGACAGCGACCCAGCCGCGGCCGAAAAAAAGGCGGCGGAACTCCGGACGCAGAGCGCCGGATCCCTGCCGGTCCTCTGCGACGTGACACAGCCCGAGCAGGTCCGGCAGATGGTGGCGGAAGTGCTGCGGCGCAGCGGCCGCATCGACATTCTGGTCAACTGTACGGGCAGCATGTTCGGCGGAAAGAGGACCCTGGAGGTGTCTCCCGAGGAGTGGGACGCCACCTTCGCACTCTGCCTGCGATCCCATTATCTGTGCACGCGCGCCGTACTTCCCCACATGATCGAACGGGGCTGGGGACGGATCGTGAACATCTCCTCGGACGCAGGCCGTCTGCCGGTGAGGCTCACATCCCCGGCGTATGCCGCCGCCAAGGCCGGAGTGATCGGGTTCACCAAGCATCTCGCGCTGGAGGTGGCGCGGCAGGGCATCACGGTCAACGCCACCGTTCCGGGCACCACGTTCACGCCCCGCACGCGCAGGACCTTCGCAGCCCACCCCGAAAGACTGCAGGAGCGCGAAGCGAGAAACCCCTTGGGCAGGCTGGCGGAGCCGGAAGAGCAGGCGGGCATCGTCGTCTTTCTCGCCTCGGAAGAGGCCCGCTACATCACCGGCGCGGTCATGGAGGTCACGGGCGGCCTGCTGATGACATGACCCCGCATCGGCAAAGGGGCGCCAGAGCCCTTTTCCGTCGCAAGAACTTCTTGACTTACCCGTCCGTCCTTTGTATTTTACAATCAGGGAAGGGGTCGCCGGGCGATCCCGGTCGGGAAACTCCGGATCATCCAGGGATTCGAACCCCGCATCAGAGCAAACAAGGAGCGCATCACCATGGAACTACAACAGGCCATCGAAAAACGCAGAACCATCCGCAAATTTCAAGGGCCCGCCACCGAAGATCAGCTCAAGCGGATTCTGGCGGCCGGCACCCTGGCGCCATCGGGAATGAACAAGCAGAACTGGGAGTTCGTCGCCGTCGATGATCAGGAGGTCATCGATCAAATCGGCCAGGTCAAGTATGTCCTCGTTCGGGGCAAGGCCGCAGGGGAAGAGGTGCCCGAAGAGCAGGAAAAAACGGCGCTGAAACAAAAGGAATCCTTCAAGAACGCGAGTCTCATCGTCGTCTACTGCAACCGGGAACTCGCCGATGCCGCGGGCCCCTGGTGCTGCATCCAGAACATGCTCCTGGCGGCGGTCGCCGAGGGCCTGGGTACCAGAATAGCCCGAATCGGCGGCGACGCGAGCGGGCAGGTCAACGCCATCCTCCACGCCCCACAGCAGATGGAACTCGTAGCCGCCATCTCCATCGGTGTACCCGCAGAGGAGCCCGCACCCCGCAAACTGCGGCCGGAAGGGAGCTGGTTGCACCGAAACCGTTTCTCCTAGAGCAGACCCGGGCGATAACGGATTCATTGCCTGTATTTCCCCCGCGAAGGGAAACGGAGGGGATTCTATTGTCTGGAGTTGCATGAACGGACGGTCACGGGAGGCGCCATGAAGATATTCAAGGTAGATGACTACGTGAAGCTCGACAATCCCACCCCCGGAAAGATCCACCGCCGGGAGATTCTCAACGGCGATGACCTCGCCAGTGAACTGGGCGGCATTTTCGGCATCATCGTGGCGGGAAGCAAGGGGGAGTACCACTATCACAACCGGCGTGAATCACTGCTGCTGATCATCAGCGGTGAAGCCGCGGAATACGTGGAAGGCGTGGAACACCCGATCAGGGCGGGCGATGTGCTCTTTATCCGCCCCGGGGAAAAACACACCATTGTGAATCATTCGGACAGCGACCTCCGCTTTTTGGAGTTCTTCACGCACCCGCCGGTCGCTGCCGACAAAATCAGCGCGGAGTAGCGCCGGAACATCAAACAACATGCATCGGAAAGGAACGGATATGGATTACGGTAGGGGATTGATCGGTGTGGATTGGGAAGAGCGGGTCAACTTTGACCGGCTGAGGAAAGATCGGATAGAGAAGGTGAGGAAAGCCGTGCAGGATTCGGAAGTCGATCTCCTGCTCACCTTCAGGCTCGAAAACATTCGCTACGCGACCGCGCTTCGGACCCACGACTGGCCTCAGGCCCATTTCGGCATGGCTGCGCTCGCCATCACCTCCAGGAATCAGGAATACCTGTACACGCTGGATTATTATCACGCCAAGGCACGCTGCCCCTGGCTGTGGAGCTCCCTGGCCGAGAACGAGAAGGGTGAACCCGTCACGTCCCGCGGTCTGGAATCGGAGACGGGCGCCATGGTTTGGGCCGAGGATGTGCTGGAGCGGTGCAAGAAGCTGGACATCAAGGTGAAACGGCTGGCGGTGGACATGTATTCCCCGGGCCTGGCTTACGCCCTGCCCAAGGTCTTCAAGGACGCGGAATTGGTCAACGGCCAGGACGTCATGATCAAGGCGCGCTCCGTCAAGACGCCCGATGAAATTCTCTGCCTCAAGATCGCCTACGACATGACCATGTCGGGGATGTACGCAGCCAGGGAGTTTCTCCGTCCGGGCGTCCGGGAATGCGAGGTGCTGGCCGTGGCCTTCAAGAAATTCTACGATCTGGCCGGCGAGTGGACCCAGTGCGCCAACATCGTCTGCTCGGGCCCCTACACCGCCCCATACCGGCGCTTCACATCGGACAGGATCATCGCCGACGGCGATCCGGTGATCATCGATATCGGGAGCCGGTTCAACGGCTACTGGGGGGATTACACCAGAACCTGGATCTGCGGCGACAAGGCGCCTTCGAAGGAACTTGTGAAGCTGCACATGCGGGCCTATGAAGGCATGCAGAGGGCGCAGAAAGCCATCAAGCCCGGCGCAACCACCGAAGAAGTGGCCCTGGCCTGCGGCGAGGATCAGATATTGAACCGCAGTCTCGGACACGGCATCGGCGTCGGGGCGAACGACGCGCCCTTCATCGGCATCTATCCCGGTGTCACCGGCAAGGACGCGCGCAAGCTTGTACCGGGCAACGTCTTCTCGATCGAGCCCTACACGGGCAAGCCCGGCATCGGGGGCATCCGTCTCGAGGATAATTTTGTCGTGACCGAGGACGGGTGCGAATGCATCAGCGAAGGAACGCCCTTCGAGCCGAAACTGATGGGTTAATGAGGCGCCCCGCCTTCGGGCGGGGCCTCACCGCCTGGAACACCGGGTCTGATGGCCCCCCTTTTCCCCGCCGCAGGGCTGTTTACGGGGATGCATGCTTGCGCATTCCGGAAGGATCGGAAGACCGTCATGTACAAGGTGAAGTCTACCTCACTCGACTTCGGCAAAACGGACCGGAGCCCCATCGACCTGCTGATCGCCAACGGCTGCGAGTTCGAATCGCTGCAGATCGACGCCAATTCGGAGGAGCAGGGTATTGAAGCGGCGAGGGATGCCGATGTCCTTGTCGTGGGCCTGCAGCGCATCACCGAACGGGTGCTCGACGCGGCCAAGCGGCTCAAGGTCATCGGCCGCTGCGGGGTCGGCCTCGACAACATCGACCTGAAAGCCGCCGGCGCACGGGGCATTCCCGTCGTTTACACGCCCGGCGCCAATGCGCAGACCGTGGCCGATCTCACAGTCGGCCTGCTGATCGCCCTGGCCAGAAAAATTCCCCAGGCGGACCGCATGACCCGGGCCGGCCAGTGGAAGCGGATCATGGGCACCGACATCTGGGGAAAGACCCTGGGCATCTTCGGCCTCGGCCAGATCGGATTCAACGTCGCAAGGCGGGCAAGGGGTTTCGACATGCGCATCCGTGCCTACGATCTGTTCGAAAACCGTCCGCGGGCAGAGGAACTGGGTATCGAATACAAAAGCAAGGCAGAGATCCTCCGGGCGGCCGATTTCGTCACCCTCCATCTCCCGCTGGACGGCGGGACCCG
>JBFMBA010000057.1:0-12019 GCA_040755475.1 Thermodesulfobacteriota bacterium | reverse complement strand
CCCCCCCCCCCCCCCCCCCCCCCCCCCCCCCCCCCCCCCCCCCCCCCCCCCCCCCCCCCCCCCGGGCCCCCGGGCGCTCCGCGCCGACGTGTCGGCGGGTCCCGATGCGGCTGCGCAGAACGGGCGGCACCGCAATGATGAGCCCCCCCTGCGCAGGGACGATTTGATGGAAAGGCTGGACAGGATCAGGGAGGCCTATGAAAAGATGCTGACCTGCTGGCCATATGCAGCGGGGAATCCCCCCCCGGCGGGCGGGGCATGCACTAGGCCTTCATCCCCGCCGCTTTCCTGAGCGCCTTGACCATATCCGTCTTCTCCCAGGGGTACTTGTCCAAAAACAGGGTTCTGGGGATCCGGCGGTAGAGTTCGCCGTTGAGCAGGTCAAAGCGCCGGATCATCCCGGCGGGGGTCAGGTCGAAAAGATCCCCGATGATTTCCTCCAGTTTCTTGTCGGCGATCTTGCCGGTGCCGAAGCTGTCCACATAGATCGAAAAGGGTTTTGCGATGCCGATCGCGTAGGCGAGCTGGACGGAACATTTCTTGGCCAGGCCCGCGGCGACGATATTTTTGGCCACGTAGCGGGACCCAAAGGCCGCGGAGCAGTCCACCTTTTCCGGTGACTTGTTGACGACGGCCCCTCCGCCGAGCTGGGCACCGGGATATCCCCCGTAAAACTGGACCACCAGTTTCCGGCCGGTGACACCGGAATCGGCTGCGCTGCAGGAGTTGACGGCGTTCCATTCACCCGTCGGGTTGAAGAGAAATTCGGTCTTCCTGTCCACCCAGTCCTTGAGGCATTCGAAAGCGATCTTGCGGGCCTTTGCCTCGATCTTGCGGGTACCCTTTCCCGTGGCGTGGCGATAATCGATGGCATTGGACATCAGGACCTTGACAAGCCGGACGGGCGCACCCGTCTCACCGTCGTAGTCCACCGAGACCTGCCCCTTGCCGTCCGGAGCGAAGACGGCCTCGCCACAGCTCTCGAAGGCGCGCATCAACCGGTTCACGAGGACGTAGGTGAGCGGCAGCAGTTCGGGGGTTTCGTCGCAGGCATACCCGTACATGATGCCCTGGTCCCCCGCGCCGATCTCCTTGTACTTTCCCGTGTCCGCCCGGGTGCCCAGGTTGATGTCGGGCGACTGGGGGATGATGGCGTTGAGAACACCCAGCGAATGGCCGTTCAGGCCGACCGCCGAGTCGTTGTAGCCCAGATCGAGGACCGTCTGGCGGACGCACTTGTCCAGGTCGATCTGTGCCCGCGTGCTGACCTCCCCGCCCACGACGCACAGCCCCTTGCCGAGAAACACCTCGATCCCGCAGTGCGGCATCGTATGAATATCCATCCCGTTTTCTTTTTCCTTATCGAGAATGGTGGCGATGATGTTGGCCGCAATCGAGTCCGCGACGACGTCCGGATGTCCGACCTTGATGCTTTCCGATGAAATCTGCATGCCTGTTCTCCTTTGATCGGTGGGGTTGGATCCTGCCTTCCGTGCGAAGGGAGTTGCCGCCTCCGCTGCGCTCGTCGGGCGGTCCATTCAGTCAATAAAAAAACCCGTGCCGAAGCGCGGGTCCCTTATGCTATTGTCCGGCACTTTAGCACATTTGTATAGCGGAGCAATTGACCTGTAAATTCCCGCTGCGGGACTCTTATGGCAACCCCGAAGAAATGTCAAGCACATTGTTTGGCCGGCCGATTCCTTGGTCGAACGACCGGCCGGCCCGGCTGAAACAGGAAAGCACCGCCCGACGAATGCAGCCATCGGGGATGCCCGGGACGTTATTTTTTTGCGTATGACTGGCCGCTGAAGATGGCCCGCACCTCGGCTGCTGAAGCAGCTTTCTGCAGCCTCCCGATTCGCTCGGCCTCCTGCTTCTGCAGGGCGCGGACGTTGGTCAGAACCGCTTCCAGTTTGCCGGCCGGGAATTTGACCGCCCCATCCCCGTCCATGTGGATGATCTCGCCCGGGGAGACGTCCATCCCCCCCACGGAGACCGGGGCATTCACCGAATAGACGGCCATCGTGCCGTGGCCAGCTGTGACCCCCGTGAGCAGGTACTGGAATTTCATCGGACGGATCTCGTCGATGTCGCGCGACGGTCCGTTGGAGACCACCCCCACGCAACCCACCGCCTTCATTGCCGAGGTCATGTTGCCGCCCGACAGGCCTACCTTGCCGGCAATCGCGGGCGGAAACTTCTGCTGCAGCACCAGGATGGTCGGCTTGGGAGAGGCGTCCAGCGCATCGATGACATCCATGAAGGTAAGCCGGTTGAAACCGGGATCGGGCAGGCCGAACACGCAGGTGACCGCATATCCGACCGTCGGCCCGAGCTCGGGGTACATGCAGCGTATCGTCTGGTCGGTGTACCAGTTTTCGGTCCAGGGGTTGTACAAACCCAGACAGAGGGGATTGGCAGGGTAGGTGGCCAGAACATTGGTGATGGACGGGGTGTCGAAGGCCCTGAGCGCCTGCAACATCTGCAGCTGAGTCTTTTCTTTCATGCCGTGTCTCCTTGGGCGTTATCGAAAAACGGATGGCTTCGCCGCCCGGCATCCTATGCGATCTCGGGGACGGTTGCAAGCGAAATCATAACCAGTCAATATTCGTGTTGATTCCCGGATCATTCGGGGAAAGAACATAAAAATGGCAGAAGATGAAAAAAAGATCTTGACAAAACCATTTTTTCGTATAGGCTTTTCCAAACCGGATATATACGGAAATATCCGGATGAGTTTTTATGTTCAAGAGAATAGGCAAGACAATCTGTACATGACCGACAGGTCGGTTTTCGCATCGTGATGGGGTATTCCAACATATCCGTATTGAAAATTCGTTAGTTGCACTTGCTCTTCGAAAACCTGAACCGCATACCGCAAGTCATAGGCAAACAGGTCGATCAGGAAACGTGAGGATCTGATAAATTACCTAATTAATTCATTTTTTACGGTTTTAAAAAGGCGGCGGGTGGGCAGGCAGAATGAGTCAGAACCGGAATAATCAGGAACTATAGGGAAGGTATCTCACATGAAAGAGAATAGGCTGAAGAGTTGGCGCATTGCGGAGGGGCTCACGATAACGGATTTGGCCCGCATGTCGAAAGTCAGCACCAAGGTGATAAGCCAGACCGAGCGTTTTTTGATCGATCCGACCGAGGTGACGAAACGAAAAATCGTAAACGGATTGAATTCGGCAAAAAAGCCCGGGGAGAAGCCTTATGAGTTCGAGTATATTTTCCCGCGAACCGACTGAAGGGTCACGAAGGCCGAAACAACACAGGTGACCTGCCAGCGCCGGCAGGTGACATGCGAGGGCAGAAGGCATGAGACTATTCCCCCCAACCCGACCCGCCAAACCTTTTTGCTGCGGGATTGCGCTGATGATCACGGCGCTCATGATCCCCCTGTCCTGCGCCCACTATTCCGATAGTTCTCCCGGATTCGAAGCACGCATCACAGACGTTTCCGGTGCTGACCGGTTCCAGAAACTGGAGACGGAGCTGACGATGACGGCGGAGAAGGCGGCGGGGCGCCCTGATTATCAGCTCGTCGAGAACATTGCCGTTCCTTACATGCCGACGTACCGGATGGGTCCAGGAGACGTCCTGGAAATCGTCTACCACTCCAAATACGAGGTGAGCGCAGAGGATTACCGCCTGGAGATCCAGGACCGGATCAGCATCCACTTCCCCTTCCAGCCCCAGTTCAGCACTTCGGCCGTCATACGGCCCGATGGAAAAATCACCGTGCCGATCATCGGGGACGTGTCTGTCGAGTCGAAAACCCCGGCGGAGGCGGCGGCGATATTGAACAGGGAATACAAGAAATATATAACGGAACCGAGCATCACCGTCGCGATCGAAGCATTCAGCGTCAGGACGGAGGAACTGAAAAAAGCGATCACCGCGACCCGGGGGCAAGGTTCAAAAGGGACGCCCATCTCGCCCGACGGCCGTATCGCTTTTCCCCTGATCGGTGGAATGCCGGCCCAGGGATTGACGGTCGCCCAGCTGGAAAAAATGATCAATGAGCGTTACGCCAAGCAGGCGAGGAATCTCAGCGCGACCCTGATTCTGCAGGAAATTCGACACCCGAAGGTCTACATCCTGGGCGAGGTTGAAAAACCGGGGGCCTATGACATCGGGTCGGTAACCAATGTGCTGCACGCCCTGGCACTGTCCGGGGGCTTCAAGAAAAGCGCCGGGCTTGAGGAAATCGCCATTTTCCGCAATGAAGGGCTGGAAAGACCCCTTGCCTTCAAAGTGGATGTGAGACGGGCTCTGAAGGCGGGAGTCGCCTTGACCAACATCCGATTGAAACCGGGAGACATCCTGTACGTCCCCAAAACACGGCTCGACGAGGTGACGGACGCGATCGAAAAGATCTTTACGAAGGGAATTTACGCCGTGCTTCCTTTCACGGTGAGCCTGGGTACAACCTATTACATTGAAAAAGGACCCCTTATCCCATAAGGACCCTGTTCTATGCAAAACGTATTGAGAGAATTCATCTTTATCCTGTTCTACCGGTGGCGGATGATTACTGTGGTCTTTCTGACGGTCTTTATCATCTCGATCCTCATAGCTGCCACCCTCCCGTCCATCTATCGTTCGACGGCCAAATTCTCCCTGGTCGTCCCGCAGAGCTTCGATCCCCTGCAGCAGGAGAGCTCCTTTGACTACAAGAACAGGGTTCGCCGGTTTCTCCAGGATCAGAAGGAGCTGATCATCTCCAACCGGGTATTGGCAAAGGTTGCGGCCGACGCCTATCCCGACAGCCAGGAGCCGTCCCTGTTGCAAAAAAGAATTGATGCGATTCGACGGAATCTGGATGTGGTGCCGCCGGGTGGAGAATCCTTCGAAGGGTCCAGTGTGTACTTCATTCAATATTTGGATAAGGATCCGGCCATTGCGGCGAAAATCGCATCATCGATCACCAACAACTATCTGGCGGCATCCCGGGAGATCTCGCAGAGCAAAACCAGCTATTCACATGTGTTCTTTCAGGAACAAACGCAGAAACTCAAGAAGGATATGTCGGACAAGGAAAACAAGATCCGGGATTTTGAAACCCGGCAGGCATTATCACTGCTTGAAATCCTGAATCTTGGCGAAGGAAAGGGAAATGTAGAAATTGGCCCCAACCAATTGTTAACGCAGTTCTTGAGGAGTTATCACGAACTTCAGGCGGAATTGGCCGGCCTTCAGGCATCGATCGAATCCGTCGAACGGGAGAGCAATCAGGGCGGCATTCCGGCCGTACTGCCGGAGATGGAGGTGACCGGACGCGCCATCACGGCATTCAAGGGCAAGGTGGCCCAGCTTCAGATACAGCTCAATGAAATGAAACCCCAATTCAAGGAAAATTTCGAACCGATGAGGCAGGTCGAGCAGGAGCTGAAACTGAGTGTCGATGCGCTGAAAAGTGAGCTGAAAAGATCCCTGAGCGCTCAAAAGATCACGGCGAACAGCCTCAGGGCCAGGATCGGGCAGCTCGAACGGACGATCAAGGGGCTCAGAGACCGGATCAAGACCATTGCCCGGGAGAAAGCGACCTACCAGTCCCTTCTTCAGGAATACAACATAGCCAAAGAAGCCTACACGCGCACCCAGGCGCAGATGGAACAGGCCAGAATGGCGCTCTCCCTGACCCATGACAAGCAGTTTCTGACCCTGATCGACGAGCCTTCGGTGCCAATCCAGCCCTACAAGCCCAACCGGATCCTTCTGGTCTTGGGCGGGATTCTGGCGGGGATCTTGCTGGGTGTTGCCACCGCTTTGACGGTTGACCATTTCGATCACCGGATGAAGACCGTTTATCAGATTGAAACCCAGTTGAATGTTCCGGTGCTGGGATCCATACCCAGCCTGTGAGGCGGCGACGAAAAGGCGAGGTTCGTGCAAATACTGGTTGCATTGATTATTCTTTCTCTGGCGGTCATCATCCTCTGGTTCCGTGCGAAACACGATTCCCATCATTCAGAGGAGGATCGGCTGGGGCTGCCCGCGATCCTTCTGGTCCTGTGGGTGATTGCCAGCGTCGTGTTCGGCATTCACTTCTTTATCGTGCGGTTGGCAGGATCCTTTGACATCACCATTGAACGGCTGATCTTTATCATGATCCTCATCTTCCTGGGGGTGGGGCTGCTCGGTGGGAAGGTTCGTTTGCGGCTGCCTGTCACCATCGAGATCGTCATGGGTATTTTTATCCTGATCTGCCTTCTGTCGATGATGCGCACCGGATTTCTTCCCGTGTCCAGCAAATTCATATCCCCCTGGTCGGTGTTTATTTCCGGCTACCTCTTCCCTTTTATCCTGTTTGTGTTCGCAAAAAATTATGTCTTCCATGGTCGGGATATGGCTTTTCTGCTCAAGGCGCTCTTTTATTTCGGGATCTACCTGTCGGTTACCGCTTTTTTCGAATACGTGGAACTGCATCAGCTTGTTATTCCCCGATTCATCAGAGACCCTGCCGTTTCGGAGATGCATCTGGAGCGCGCCAGGGGGCCTTTTCTCAATGCCGCCATGAACGGGTTTGGAATTATTGTCGGATTCATCTGCGGCCTTCATTTGCTGCAGCAACAGAAGGGACTCACAAAAGCCTTCTATCTCGCTGCGCTGTGCCTTTTCATTCCCGCGGTGTATTTCACCCAGACCCGCTCGGCTTATCTCGGGCTGTTCATCACGCTGTTTATCTTCCTGATCTGGTACCGGGCGCCTTTCCCGAAATGGAAGATCGTTTCGCTGCCGCTGGTGTTGGTCCTGATGGTGGGTGTAGCTTACTCTCCCCGGCTGTTATCCGCGGACAGGCGGGAGGGCGGTGTTGCCCAGAAGCAGGAGGTGGATGTGCGCTTCGCCCTGATGGAGAAATCCTACGCGCTCTTTTCCGCACAGCCCATCACGGGGGTCGGATTGTCCCAGTTCATCCCGTCGTCCTACGGATCCTACAAGGGAACCATTTCCTTCAGCATGGAAGAAATGGAGCCGCAACTGCAGCACAATCATATACTGGGCATAGCGGCGGAGCTGGGTTTCCCGGGGCTTCTGGCCTATCTGACCCTGGTCGGCCTGATCCTGCGGCGTTTGATGCAGCTCAAGGCGAGACTGCCTGAGGGGGGGGTGATGGGGAAAAACCTCTGCATCGCCGGCTTTGCGATATGGTGTGTGTTTCTGGAGACAGGCCTGTTTGCCGAGACATCGCTTGATCTGTTCACCAGCGCCGTTCCCTACATCTTTGCGGGGCTGGCTGATGGCCTGTATACGCGCAGCCGGGAATCGGGTATGCTTCCCTGTGCGTCGATCAGACTTTCGCAACCACCCATGAGGATCGTCAGCAGTCATGTATAAGGATTTCTATCATTTGACCGCCGAGCCCTTCAATGCACATCCCGCGACGGATACCTTTTTCATCTCGTCCACGCATAAGGAGGCCTGGTACTATCTGCTCTTCGGCATCGATACACAGGAGCCGTTCATCGTACTCACGGGGGAGTACGGTATGGGCAAGACACTGCTCTGTCTTCAGCTCCTCAAGATGTCGAAAGAAAAAGGGATGTTTCGCGTCGAATATATTCCCACGACAAATGAGGGCTATGGCGGCATTTTACGGAGAATGGCGACGAACATGGAAATCTCTCCGCTGCCGGAAAGCGAAGAGATCCTTCAGGATATGGTATATGACCGTTTGCGCGCGGAAGAAGGCCGGTGTCGCTTTTATCTGATCATCGATGACGCCCATGAACTGGAACCGTCGACGCTGACCAAGCTCAAATACTTGTCAACGTTCAGCTACAACGAATTTTTTCCGCTGGTGATGATCTTTGTCGCCCACCCTTCCTTTCTGCAGGAGCTGAAGACCCCGGCGCTCAGTTCGCTGAATCAGCGGATGAAGAGACGGTACCACCTGTCCCCGTTCAGTTTCAATGATACGAAAAACTACATATACTATCGCCTTCTGAAATCCGGCGCCACAGGGGTGCCTTCCTTTTCCGATCAGGCCATTCAAAAGATCTTTCAATACAGTGGAGGCATCCCTCGTCTCATCAACAACCTGTGTGATACCTGCCTGCTGATCGGTGCTTCCCGTCGGATGATTTCCATTTCCCCGGAGGTCATCGAGGAGGCCAAAAAACTGGTCGAGGGGAGCCTGGCACATGGCGCAGACAAGGCTTTAAAAACAGGGGAGTCGTCTCATCAAACGGTCCACACTGGGTCCCATGCGCATCCGTCGCCGAGGGCCGAAGCTGCCCCCAGGGCCGACCTCGCATCCAATCGGATGTTCATAGATGACGACGAGCAGGCAGTCGTTCTGCCCGAGAAAACATCCTACTCTAAAAAACTGAAAAAAGTGGCGCTGATCGTTTTCATGGCGATCCTGTTCATCTCCCTCGCAGTCCTTGTATCCGAATTTCTTCCGAAACAACGTATCACATTGCCGTTTTTTTCATCGGGCACGGAAATGGAGGTGAAACAGGCGCCGTCCAGGCCGGCAGAGGCCGGATTGATTGTACCCGAGGTGCGTGATGATCAGGCTGCCGGGAAAACGGGCACGACCGACCCCGTGGGGCACGGCGGCCCGTTAACCGAAAGAGGCAGTGCGACGGGCCCCGTACCGGGCGATGAACCGTCCGCCAGGCCGCCGGAACCTGCCTCGGTTCCGCCGGCGCCGGCCAGAACCAAGTCGATGCCCTCGCTGCCGGCGATGTACCGGTGAGGAAAGGGGGAACCGTTGCGCAAGCCCGGCTCTCCGGAAGGTCATTCAGGCGAATACAAGGACCAAGGAGCAGATGATGAATTTATGGGAAGATGCGTATTCCAAACATAAAGAAGGAGCGAAAGGACCGGTGGCTCCGGACGTCCATCCGAATGGCCCTGTTTCCGATCATCCGGACGATCATGGGGAGCCCACGGCTTACCGTTCGTTTGAAGACATGTATTACGGGAATCGAAGAAAGCCGGAACCCCTCAACCGGCGTGCCACGGACCAGGAGCCGACGCCGAACGGAACGGCACAGGCGGCGGATTCACAGAGCGCACCGCGGGTTCCAGAGAACGGCTCCGCCCCTACCTATCCGCCGATGCTCTTCAAACTCCATGACAGCCTCTCCGATACGTGGTCGAATATCCTGGTGGGAAGCGAGGAGGAAATCAAGACGCTGCTCATCTGCGGGGCGGCGCGAAAGGAAGGGGCCACGTTTATTTCCTATTACCTGTCCATGTTTTTGGCGAAAGAATACAGCATGAAGGTGCTTTATGTGGACACCAATGTAAACCATCGACCCATCCCGAACATTCAGCATCTCCCGGGGCTCTATTCCTGTGTGACCGAAAGGGATAAACTCGCATCGCTCATACTGAAGACCAAATACCCGGGCCTGTATCTGCTGCCCTCCGGGGCCGGGATCGTCAGCGGAAAGGCGGGCAGCAGCGTACTGACGCGGGAGACGATCGAATACCTTCTGACATTCTGCAGGAACAATTTCGACATCACGGTCCTGGACGGCCAACCGATAACCGCCAGCCCCATCATGATTGAATTCGCGAAAAAAGTAGACATGGCACTCCTTGTGTGCCGATACGGTGTTTCCCGCCAGGAAGTGAGTAAACTGGCGGTCGACAAACTGATCAATTGCAAAGCCAGGTCGGTCGGTGTGGTTCTGAATGATCGCCAGCTTCCCATACCCCAGATGCTGTACCGATTGATGGGATAGGAGCGACCGATCGGCGGGTGAAAGAAATGATCAGAAAGAGCCGCGGAAAACCTGGCTCTGCCAAAAGGTTCCTGCCGCATCGGAACAGACGGAGTCATCCAGGGTAGCGATATGAGAAGCAGTGACGATATGGCCAGACGAATCGAGCTTCTTTCGGATACGGTGCTGACGGCGCTGGTCTTCCTGGTCGTCTATGCCGTTAAAAAAAGCGACTTGCTGGGCGCGTACGGAGGATTGACCCCCGCTCCGAATTACTTCTCGCTGCTGCTCATGATCATCGTCATCTGGTATGTCACGCTGGGATTTATCCCTGTCAGGTACAGGTACAGCCCCAAAATGGCGGGCGTCATGGTGATGGAGGTATTCAAAGGTGTCACCGCCAGTACGATTGTACTGGTGCTGGGCATGTATGTTTTTAAAATTGCCGACGTGAGTCGACTTCTTATCTTTCTGTTTTATCTGTCGGATTTGATCGTTCTGATCAGTGCCCGTCTGATCATGCAGAAACTGGTCTTTTCCAAGCGTAAGGACTATTTGAAACGCTATATCCTTATTCTGGGAAGCCGCGCCACAGCCAGGGAGCTCATTGAACTGGTCCATCGGCAAATGAACAGCGACATCAGCATCATCGGCTGCATCGAGATCAACCGGGAGGATGTGGGAAAGACGGTATCCCATGGGGTTCAGGTGATCGGTACCATGGAAGATCTGCGGGATATCCTGCTCAATCAGGTCATTGATGAAATCCTGATTACCATGTCGTTGAACGAAATCGAGAATTCCGAGTGGTATCTGTCGTTTATCAATACATTTGGGATTACGGTCCGCATCATCCCGTACTGGTACATTCGCAAATTCATGTCCAAACACGCCTCCGAGGGATTCGAGATCGAGAATTTCCTGTCCGAGCCTGCGCTCACGCTCAGCAGGGGGCAGGAAAAAAAGGACACCCTGCTGATCAAGTCCATCATGGACTATGTTCTGGCCATCGTGATCCTGGTGCTGACGTTTCCCGTCACCGCGTTCATCTTTGTTCTTATCAAAATCTGTTCACCGGGACCCGTTTTGTATAAGCAGATCCGTTGCGGGCTGTACGGGCGAAAATTTCCCCTCTTGAAGTTTCGCACGATGATCCCCGGCGCCGAGGAGATGCAGGACAGCCTCATGGCGTATAATGAGGCCACCGGTCCGACCTTCAAAATCAAAAAGGATCCGCGCATCATCCCTTATATCGGTACCCTGCTGCGAAAAGTCAGCCTGGATGAGATCCCGCAGTTTCTCAACGTGATCCGGGGAGAAATGAGCGTGGTGGGGCCCAGACCCCCCATCCCCTCTGAAGTGGAGAAATATGAGTTGTGGCAGCGGCGGCGCCTGAGCATGAAGCCGGGGATCACCTGTCTGTGGCAGATACAGCCCAGGCGTAACGACATATCCTTCGAGGAGTGGATGGATATGGATATGAAATACATCGACCACTGGTCGCTGTGGCTGGACCTGTACATTATCCTGAAAACCATTCCCGCCATCATATCCGGGCGAGGCAGATAACCATGTAAGTCATGCAAGGCGTGAGATCTGTGTTGCCGTCCTTGCGGGGAAGGACAGCCAGGTCGCAGGGGATGACGTTTGATGGAGAGCCGCGCGGGACGGTGACCCGACGATGATGCTCAAGGATGGCATGAGGGTAAGAACAGAGGGAAGGTCCTGCGAATCGAAGCGTATGGTGGGCTTGCTGAAGCGACATGTCGAAAAAAGTGCTGTTGTTGGGACCTAAGCGGACTGCGGTAAGCGGGGTGTCCGCCCACCTGAACCAGCTGTTTGGCTCTCCACTTGCCGATGCATATCAGCTTGTTCATTTTCAGGTGGGCAGCGAAGGTGAGCGGGAAGGTCCATTCGAAAAAATCCGACGACTCCTCCTGAGCCCCTTTCGGCTCGCAGCAAGGATTATCGCTGTCGCTCCGGATATTGTGCATCTGAACACCTCGCTGGATCAGAAGGCGTTCTGGCGGGACGCAGTCTACCTGATGGTTGCGAAACTCTGCCGGCAACGGGTGGTGTACCAGGTCCACGGCGGCGATCTGCCGCAGCGGTTCTTTGGGGGGCACCCATTACTGACCGGCTTTCTGAGGCGGCTGCTGAGGTGGCCGGACGCCGTTGTCCTTCTGGCTTCCGTGGAACGTGAGGCATATGGGCGGTTTTCCCGATTCAAGGCGTTGCGGGTGATTCCCAATGCGATTGAACTCGATGATCATCCCGTTCATTACAAAAAGGAATTTCGGGCCGGGCCGATCAGGCTCGGCTATATCGGC
>JBFMBA010000056.1:0-2845 GCA_040755475.1 Thermodesulfobacteriota bacterium | reverse complement strand
GACATTTTCAGCCGGGTTCAATAGATTGCCTCCAACCGGCAAGGGGGCCTGCGATTGAAATGAGACCCTTGGGAATCATGTTCCGGGAGCACGCATTGGAGATTTTTCGGGGCCCCTGCCCCCGCAGCGCAGCGCCCGCAAAGACGACTGTCTGAGCGCTTCAGCGCGAGTTTCGTCTTTGCAGCGGAGCGAGGAGGTTCAGGGTCGAAAAGGTCCGGCGTGCGCAGGAAACATGATTCCCGGGGTATGCAAAGTCGGATCTCAAAAGGAACATCCCCCGGAGGAGGCGTGCATTGAAATCGACGACGGAATGGATCGGCGGCGACGGCTTTCGGGAGGCGGTGCGGGAACTGGTCCGGCTGGCCGCCTGCGAGCTTCCCGCCGACGTGGAGCAGGCCCTGGACGATGCCCGCTCGGCGGAAGAGCCGGGCTCTTCCGCCGAGCTGACCCTGTCCCTTTTTCTGAAGAATATCGCCATGGCCAGGGAGCAGCAGGCCCCCCTTTGCCAGGACACGGGGCTGCCGATCTTCTTCATCAGCCATCCGGAAGGGGTTTCCCGGCGGCAGCTCACCCGGGTCTGCCGGGAGGCGGCGTCCTGGGCAACGAACAAGCCCTATCTCCGGCACAATGCCGTGGATGCCGTGACGGGAAAGAACAGCGGGAACAACACCGGTCTGGGATTTCCCGCGGTGTACTTCACGGAGTGGGACGACCCGGCCGTCCAGATGGCTCTGGTTCTCAAGGGCGGGGGCAGTGAAAACGTGAGCGCCCAGTACAGCATTCCCCACGATCCGCTCCATGCGGGACGGGACCTCGAAGGCGTCCGCCGCGTGGTGCTAGACGCCGTCCGCAGGGCGGAGGGGAAGGGGTGCCCCCCCGGCATCCTGGGCGTCTGCATCGGCGGCGACCGGGGCGGGGGGTACATGGAATCGAAGCACCAGCTCCTGCGTCGGCTCGACGACGTGAACCCCGACCCCGCCCTGGCCGATCTGGAGGCCCGGATCCTTGCCGATGCCAACCGCCTGGGAATCGGACCGCTCGGGCTGGGCGGAAAAACCACGCTGCTCGGGGTGAAGATCGGCAAGCTCCACCGCGTGCCCGCCTCCTACTTTGTCACCATCAGCTACATGTGCTGGGTTTGCCGGCGACGCTCCATCCGGATCGAGCCGGACGGCGACTGGCGCGTCACGGGATGAGGGATTGAGCGATGAAGCAGCTGACGACACCGATTTCGGAAGAGGAGATCCTCGGGCTGCACGCCGGGGATGTGATCCAGCTTTCGGGCATCGCCACGACGGGCCGCGACGCGGCGCACAAGTACATGGTCGAAAAGCTGATCGAGGCGCCCCGGCCCCTGCCGGCCGCGGACCAGAAGCTCCACGACGAACTCCAGTCCTTTCTCCGGGGCGGGGCGATCTACCACAGCGGACCGATCCTGCGCAACGAAGAGGGCCGCTGGTCATTTGTCTCGTCGGGGCCGACCACGAGCATCCGGGATGAGATCTACCAGGACAAGGTGATCGCCGCCTTCGGCCTGCGGGTCGTGATCGGAAAGGGGGGCATGGGGCCGCGGACGCTGGAGGCCTGCAAGCGCCACAAGGCCGTCTATCTTCACGGCATCGGCGGGGCGGGGGTCTACAACGCCGCCTCGGTGGTCGAGGTGCTGGACGTGTTCAAGAAGGAGGAGTTCGGCCTGCCCGAGGCGTTCTGGAAAATCCGCTTCGACCGGTTCACCGGGATCGTGACGATGGACGCGCACGGCAAGAGCCTCCACGACGACCTCGCCCGGGCGTTCGACCGGAATTTCGCGACGGTTCTCAAGGGCGGATGAACGTTCAGGAAGGGGTGACATCGATGGACAAGACGCTGCGCCCGGTTTACCTCTCCCTGGCGGCCGCCTTTGTGCTCTGGTTCTTCACCTTTGCCTACCCGGCGGGCAATTTCTGGCTCAAGCTGACGCTCTCCGCCTCGCTGCTGGCCGCGGTCGGCCTGATCGCCGGCCATCGCCAGATGAAGGCGCTCTTCGCCTTCAAGGCCCGCCATCTCTGGGTGGGGGTGGGCTCGGCCCTGGTGCTCTACGGGATCTTCTGGGCGGGCAACGCCCTGGCGACGCTCCTGTTCCCTTTCGCCCCCGGACAGATCGCGTCGGTCTACGCGACCCGGAGCCAGCTCGATGCCGTCCTGATCGGTTTTGCCCTCGTGCTGGTCATGGGGCCGGCGGAGGAGATTTACTGGCACGGCTTTGTCCAGCGTCGCCTCGCGGGCCGATACGGGCCGGTGACCGGGGTGCTGGTGACTGCGGCGGTCTACACCCTGGTGCACGCCGTTTCGCTGAACCCCATGCTGGTTCTGGCGGCGGGCGTCTGCGGCCTCTACTGGGGGATCCTCTATCAGCGGGAACAGAACCTCGTTGCACTGATCATTTCGCACTCGCTCTGGGACCTGCTGATATTCGTCCTTTTCCCGATGGTTCAAGTGAGTGCCTGAACATGTTGGGAGATTTTTGCGAAACCTGGAAATCATATCCCGGAAGCACGCGTTGGAGATGAAAGCCTATCGTGAACTGGTGATGCGATGCCCGCGTCTGGGCGGCGAGGTTTCCTTCGCCTACTGCGAGCGCGAAGCGGGCGATCTTCCCTGCAGGCAGACGATCCGCTGTTGGGAATCCGCTTTTCCGGTGGAGTCCCACCTCCGGGGGACGCTGACGCCGGAGAACTGGGAGCGGTTCTGCGGGCAGGCGCCACGAGACCGGATCGCGACGCTGATCGATATGGTCGAAGCGGTGCGCCGGCGGCAGGAGGGGGACCCTCCGACCCGGCGCTGAGGCGGTGGAGCGCTGCGGGGT
>JBFMBA010000055.1:0-8844 GCA_040755475.1 Thermodesulfobacteriota bacterium | reverse complement strand
CCGGGGCCCGGGCGGGGGGAGGGGAATCGGCCGGTTCGTCGCCACGGGCCTGGCGGAGGCGGGAGCCGATCTGATCCTTGCCTCCCGGAAAGTGAAGAACCTCGAGGCGACGGCACAGGCCCTCTCGGACGCCTGGGGCGTAAAGACCCTGCCCGTCGCCTGCGACATGACCCGCGAGGACGAGATCGACGCCATGCTGAAGGCGGCGCTGGAGGCCTTCCCCCGGATCGACATCCTGGTCAACAACGCCGGCGCCACATGGGGTGCGCCCACGCTGGATTTCCCCCTGGATAAGTGGGACCACCTCTTCAACGTCAACGTGCGCGGCGTCTGGATCCTCACCCAGAAGGTCGCCCGACTCATGAGGGACCAGGGTGGCGGCAACATCATCAACATCTCTTCGATCATGGGGCTGCGCGGTTCGGACGAAGCCCTCCACCCCGCCGTCCCCTACAATTCCACGAAGGCCGCGATCAACCTGCTGACCATGAACCTGGCGGTCAAGCTCGCCCCTTACGGGATCCGGGTCAACGCCATCGCCCCGGGCTTTTTCCTGACGGACATGATGGGCTATATCGAAAAACCGGAATTCAAGACGGCATACGACCGACTCAAGGGGGCAATCCCCCTGGGGCGCATCGGCGGCATCGACGACATGAAGGGGGTGGCCGTATTTCTCGCCTCCGACGCCTCGGCCTACATGACGGGGCACGTCTTGGTTGTCGACGGCGGTCAGACCGCCAAGTAGGTTCAGGCAGAGAAAGAATGCATCCCGAACCCCCTTTATACGGAAACCGCCCGGGGACCGGTCCGAAATCACCCCCCGTCGACGCCGCGACCGTCAT
The DNA here is from genome assembly GCA_040755475.1 of Thermodesulfobacteriota bacterium. Taxonomy (GTDB): domain Bacteria; phylum Desulfobacterota; class Syntrophia; order Syntrophales; family UBA5619; genus JAKAFS01. The sequence goes on along the minus strand of JBFMBA010000055.1, from coordinate 7,999 downwards.
CCTGGTGCGGGACAGGGGAGAGGAACCCTTCGAGCTCTTTCTCATGCGGCGCCACGGCGACCAGGCCTTCATGGGAGGGGCGCACGTCTTTCCCGGCGGAAGCCTGGATGCCTCCGATGCAGACCCCGGGCTGGCGCCGTACCTTGGCGGGATCGGCGCCACAGAGGCCCGCTCCCTCCTCCAGGAGCCCGATCTCCCCGAAGCGACGGCAATTGGCCTGTTCGTGGCGGCCATGCGGGAAACCTTCGAGGAGGCCGGGGTTCTCCTCGCCCGGGGCGCCTCCGGAGAGCCGGTCGATCTTGCCGACCCGGCAGCGGCCGGGCGTTTCGCCTGTCACCGAGTCGAACTCCACCGGCGGCGCTGCACGCTGGCGGACCTGGCCCGGCGGGAGGGCATCCGGTACGCCGCCGATCTCCTGACGCCCTACGCCCACTGGATCACTCCCGCAACGGAACCCCGGCGGTTCGACACCCGTTTCTTCCTTGCACGGCTCCCGGAGCGGCAGGCCGCGGTCCATGACCGTGCGGAACTGACCGAATCCCGCTGGATGACCGCCGGCACGGCCCTAGCCGATCACGCCGCGGGACGGATCGCCCTGATGCCTCCCACACTCAAGACCGTCGAAGAGCTGCACGCCTTCTCCCGCGTCGAGCAGCTCTTCGCCTCGGCCCGGTCCCGGCGAATCGCCGCCATTCTCCCCGAGGCCTTCCGAACCGCGGACGGGGTCGGAGTAAGGCTTCCTCACGACCCGGAATACAGCATCGACCAGTACAGGCAGCCGCCCCGTCCCGGCGAGACGACGCGGATGGTCATGCAGAACCGGATCTGGAAGAGCCGCTCGGCCTGAATCAGGGTCGCTGACGCCGGCGGAACCGCCCCCCCCGGACGGATCCCCGTTCATGACGCCCTGCACCCCGATGAAACCGGCTGCACGGCGCCTGTGGAATCAAGGCCTGCCGGCGATCCCGGGCGATGGCGTGATCGGCATAAAAGCCGGTCATTTCACAACGGGATGCCCATTTACACGGGCAGTTCGGAGGGCTTCAGGTACCTCCCGGTGGGCCAGATGCCGCCATGAAAAAGTACGGCATTTTTGATTTTCCGGTTTCCGATGAACAGATGGCACCCGAAACGGGGCGCCGCAGACCATCGTTTCTTGTGTTCGGTCATCTCCCCCAGAAAATCATAACCCTTCAGCTTGCCGGAGATGCAGTCCTCGATAACCGCTGCCCTCAGCACATTTCCCGCACCGGGGGTGAATTCCGGGTCGAATCCCTCCTGGATCTGGTAAAAGACGCCGTTGTAAGCATAGCCGAGCTGAACCGCCTTCCAGGCGCCCCCGGCAGACAATCCGTAGATCCTCAGCCACCCTTTTTCCCGAGCCACGGGTGCAAATCGTCTGTAGAACAGGGCTTCGGCAGGTCTGCGGCGGAACGTCCCCTCGTCGCCCCGTACCCGCCACCGCTGATGATGCAGGGCGAAAAGCGCATCCAGGAAGGGTTCCAGCTCGCCTTCGGAACGGCACACATCAATGCGGGCCCGACCGTTTTCCAGCAGGGCTTTCCGCTGCCTGCGCAGTTCACTGCGCCTGTTTCCCGACAGCCCCCCGAGAAACGTTTCCACGTCGGAAGGGAGCTCCAGAAAACCGAACTCGACGCTCCTTGCCCGGCTGAAAAAACGCTGCTCCGCGACGGCAGCCAAAATGCGCACTGCCGCGCCCGTCCATTCGGCTACATAGGGTATCCACAGGCAGTCCCATCGCGACCCGGCGCCGGCGAGAACCGCGGCGATGGACCGGTACACCTCTGTCTCCCTGTCGGCCCGGACGATCCAATCGAGACATTCCGCGCCCGTCGGATCATCCGCCATGATTCTGAGCACCCGATAGCGCGGACCCTGGAGAAGGCGGTACTGGGCAACATAGAACGGCGCCAATCCCGCCAGAGCACCGGCCGGATCCCTGACGACCACCACGAACGGCTCGACGGCATGACCGACGACGGAATGCCAGGCGTGCATCCACTCCCAGGTCAGGAAGACAATATCCGATCGGGATTGCCGCAACAGGGGATTCCACTCCCTTTCGAGCGACAGGATCCGGTTCCAGTCCTGCAGGATCTCGACTGTAAAACCATTTTCCATCTGGCGACCCCGTTCATTGCGTTGGAACCGGCCCATGCCGGCACCTGTTTCATAAGGGTTTGTTTTTACATATGTTAAGGATACGAGAAGCGTTCCGGTCTGTCAAGGGTGCATTTACGGAAACTCTCACCCTTCGGTCACATTTTTTCATGAGGCAACCGCGGTGCATTGGCAATACACCAGATATGGACACATCTTGCAAATCCCCCCTTGACATACCGGCCCGCTTTCCCTATCCTCGACCCAGTAAAAAACAGCTCCTTACCGATAGATAGACGATTACAGGGGATACGGAACCGGATGTCCGGCGGCCGGACGCGCCGACCCACAGGAGGGATGCCTCGTGCCCGAGGTGGAATCCATCACATCATCGCCAGGCGGTCCCGGCCTCATGCGGAACGTCCTGTGGAACCTGCTCGGTCACGGGGCTCCCCTGGTCTTCGCCCTCCTGGCCATCCCGCCCCTTGTCGGAGGGCTGGGCACCGAGCGGTTCGGCGTTCTTGTTCTGGCCTGGATGGTGGTGGGCTATTTCACCCTCTTTGACCTGGGTGTCGGCCGGGCCACGACCAAATACACGTCGGAGTATCTGGCCAGAGGGGACTTTCCCGGGCTGCGGCGTCTGATATGGACGTCGCTGGCCGCCCTCCTGCTGATCGGTCTGCTGGGAATGGCAGCCGTCTATGGCCTGGCACCCCATCTGGTGACCCGGGTTCTGGCCATCCCTCCCGCCGTCCAGCGGGAGGCCATGGATGCCTTCGGACTGCTTGCCCTGTCGCTTCCCATGGTCGTGGCAACCGCTGCGGCGCGGGGCATTCTCGAGGCGCAGCACCGGTTCGTCACCGTCAATGCCATTGCGATCCCTGCCGGTGCCGCCAACTACCTGCTCCCCCTGGCGGCTATTCAGGTATCCAACGATCTGTCCATGGTGGTCTTGTTTCTCCTGGCGGGCAGGACCGTCACCTGGCTCCTGTTCCTGTACTTTGCCCTGAACTCGCTGCCGGAGCTCAGGATCCCCCGGCTGCCCAGCCTTTCCTGCGCACTGCAGCTCTTCGGTTTCGGGGGATGGGTCACGGTCTCGTCCCTCATCGGTCCCCTGATGACTTACGCGGACCGGTTCATGGTGGGCAGCATCCTGACCATGAGCGCGGTTGCCTACTACGCGACGCCCTACGATCTGGTCACGAAGCTGGGAATCATTGCGCCGGGCGTCATGGGCGTTCTGTTCCCCGTCCTGATCACATCGATCACCCTCCGGCAGGGCAATTTCTGGGTGTATCATGACCGGGCGGCGCGGTTCATCCTCCTTACGCTCGCACCCCTTGTGGTCTGCGCCCTGATGTTCGCCGGGCTCTTTCTCCACGCCTGGCTGGGCGAGTCGTTCGCCCAGAACAGCCGGCAGGTGTTCCAGATCCTGTCGGCGGGCGTACTTTTCAATAGCCTGGCGGTGGTGCCCTTCACGGCGATCCACGCGGCCGGCAGGGCGGATCTGTCGGCAAAAGCCCATCTGGCGGAGCTCCCCCTGTATCTCCTGACGCTCTGGTTTCTCGTGCGCCATTTCGGAATCGAGGGGGTGGCCGTTGCATGGCTGCTGCGGGTGGTCCTCGATTACCTGCTCATGTTTTCGATCGCGCGCAGGCTCTTCGGCGCCGATCCGGCCGCCGGGCAGGGCCGGGCAGCCGGCACCCTGATCTACGCCGCCCTTTTTCTGGGCATGACCTTTGCGGCGAGCACCGTTTCGCATTGGGCCGCGCAGATCCCGCTCGGCATGGCCATGGCGGGGCTGGCGGCTTATCTGGTCTGGCGGCTCATTCTCGGCCCGGATGACCGGGATACCCTGAAAAAACTCTGCGCGGGCATCCTGCCATGACAGGTGAACCATGCATAGGCGTTGAGCACAGGCCGCACTGCTACCTCTGCGGGAGCCCGGGGAACAGGCTTTACGGCGGCCTGCGCGACGGCCTCTATAACGCCCCGGGCAGGTGGAACCTGTCGTCCTGTCGGCGCTGCGGTCTGGTGTGGCTCGATCCGCGGCCCCTGCCCGAGGAGATCTGGAAAACATACGGCACCTACTGCACCCATTCGGCGGCGCCGTCGGGAAGCTCCCCGCGGCTGGCGCGGCTCAGGAATCGCATCGGCGAGGCCGTTTTGGCGACATGCTACGGGTATGAACGGAACCGCGGAGACACGCCGTTGAGGGGGATCCCCGCAGGCCTGTGCAGGGCGGCCTTCGTTCGCGATATCTACGGCATTCCGATCATGGGGCTCAGGGCCGCCTGGAGGGGACGTCTCCTCGATGTGGGTTGCGGCGACGGCGCCTTTCTGGCAAGAATGAACCGCCTCGGGTGGGAAACGGTGGGCGTGGAGCCGGACGCGAAGGCGGCAGACAGGGCAAAGGCGCACTTCGGCGTGGATGTCATCGCGGGCACGCTGGATCAGGCGGACTTCCCGGACGGGAGCTTCGACGCGATCACCCTGAGCCATGTGGTCGAGCACCTCGCCGAACCGGCGGAGACGCTTCGCCGGTGCTGGCAACTGCTGCGGAAAGGCGGCCGGATCATGGTCACGTCGCCCAACGCCCAAAGCCTTGGACACCGGATCTTCCGGGAACACTGGCGGGGGCTTGAAGTGCCGCGCCACCTGCTGATCTTTTCGCTGCACACGCTGAGGCGGATGGCTGCCGATGCGGGCTTCGCGACGGCGGCCCTCAGGACCAGCGCCCGGGGCGCCCACGCGCTTTATCTGGAGAGCCGCCTGCTCAAGGCGGGAAAGTGGACGGAAAATCCCTGGCCGCGGGCGGGCGGGCGGCTGAAAATGGAGAGCCTGCTCTTTCAGCTGCTCGAAGAGGCGGTGGGCGCGGTGCGAAAAACGGCGGGCGAAGAGCTCTTTTTCGAAGGGATAAAACCCTGATGGTCTGCATCGTCATCCTGAACTGGAACGGGTGGGGCGACACGGTCGAATGCCTCGAGAGCGTCTTCCGTCTGGAAGGGGAAGAGTTCCAGGTCGTGGTGTGCGACAACGGCTCGACGGACGGCTCGGTGGAGCGGATCCGGGCCTGGGCCGACGGGTCTCTGCCCCCGGTCCGGACGCCGGAGCCCCTGCGGGACCTGACCGACCCGCCCGTACCCAAGCCGATCCCCTGCAGGGAATACGGGTGCGATGACATCGCCCGCCTGTCCGATGGGACGGGCGAATCCGCGCCGCTGGTGCTGATCCGGACGGGGGAAAACCGGGGTTTCGCCTGGGGAAACAATGCAGGGCTGCGATACGCCATGAAGCGGCGGGACCTGGCGTATGTCTGGCTGCTGAACAACGATACAGTCGTGCGCAGAGACGCCCTGACCGCCATGGTCCGGCAGATGCGGCGGAACCGGTCGGCGGGGATCTGCGGTTCCAAAATCCTCTCGTACCGCGAGCCGGACAGGGTCCAGTCGCTGGGCGGCTGCCGATTCAACCGGTGGCTGGGAATTTCCCGCCATATCGGAACCGGCACAGCCGCGTCTTCCGCTGTGGACCAGGTCCGCGTCCTCCGGCGGATGGCCTACGTCACCGGCACATCGATGCTCGTCTCGCGGCCCTTTCTGGCGGATGTGGGGCTCATGGACGAGAGCCATTTTTTGTACTATGAAGAGATCGATTGGACGATCCGGGCAAAGGGGCGCTACAGCCTTGCGTTCGCCCCCGACAGCATCGTCTACCACAAGGAGGGTGCATCCACGGGCACGACCCGGAGCCGCCTGGCAGATTACCACATCATACGGAGCCGTCTGCTCCTGACGCGGCGTCACTTTCCCCATGCGCTTCCCACGGTCTATCTGGGTCTGGTCTGCATGCTCCTGAATCGCATCAGGCGCAGCCAGTGGGATCGCGTGGCGTTGATACTCCGGACGGCGGCGGGGGCTTCCCCGCGCGGACCGTCTCAGGAAAACCCGTGACCCGGTCCGGGCCACAGCCGGATCGGGGAAACGGGACAGGAACAGCGTGAAGCTCCCCGCCTGCCGGGCGGTGCCTGCGGGAGGCGCTCCCGGTCCAACGCAACGAGATATTGCCATGAAGATTGGAATCAACCTGCTGTACCTGCTCCCCGGCGTGGTGGGCGGAACCGAAACCTACGCGGCGGGCCTGTTACGCGGCCTGGCCGGGACGGACCTGCAAAACGACTATGTCGTCTTCGTGAACCGCGAAAGCCATGACTGGCCTCTCCCGCAGCAGGAAAACATGACCCGGGTCGTCTGTCCGGTCCGGGCCGCCGGCCGGGCCGCCCGCTACCTCTATGAGCAGATACGGCTGCCCCGCCTTCTCGCCCGGCACCGGATCGATCTGGTGCACTCGCTGGGCTATGTGGGTCCGCTCTGCGCCCCATGCCCCTCCGTGGTCACGATACACGACCTGAACTTCATCGCGATGGGCCACACGATGCCGGGCCTGCGAAGGGCCGCCCTGCGCTTTTTTTCGGTCCGTTCGGCCCGGACGGCGGATCACGTCATCACCATCTCCGAATTCTCCCGAGGCGAACTCTGCAGGGCCATCGCGCTTGACCCCCTCAAGACGACCGTCACGCACCTGGCCGCCCTGCCGGGCGCCGCCGCGGACGTCCCGGCATCCCGGGACGAACTGGCCGGGCGCTACCGCATCCGCTCCCCCTACATCGCCGCTTTCGGCGGGCGGACCCTCAACAAGAACATTCCCCATCTGATCCGCTCCTTTGCCCGGGTGAAGGACGCTCTCCCCCATTCACTCGTCCTGATCGGACACCTTCCGTCCGACGTGGATCCGGCATCGCTGCCCGAGGACCTGCGGAACCGAATCATCCTCACCGGGTCCGTCCCGTATGCCCATGTATCACCGCTGCTGGGTCACGCGGACCTGTTTGTGCTGCCTTCCCTGTACGAGGGATTCGGGTTGCCGCTCCTGGAAGCGCAGCAGGCGGGCGTGGCGGTGGCCTGTTCCACGGCCGGGTCACTCCCCGAGGTGGGCGGCGAGGGGGCGGTGTACTTTGATCCGGCCTCCGTCGACCAGACAGCCGACCAGATCCGGCGCTGCCTGTCGGACGCCGCGCTGCGGTCTCGGCTGGTGACGAGGGGCCGGGCGAACCTGGCTCGTTTCTCCTGGGAAAAAACGGCGCGGGAAACCCTGTCGGTATATCGAAAGGTTCTCAAGCAGGGCTCCGGGCAAGGATAACCCCTGCGGGTTTTCTCCCGACAGGCTGTTGAGAAACGGTCTTCTGCCGCGTTTCGCTGCCAAGATCGGGCGCCGCCTGAAATCAGCGCACGTTTCGTCTTTTCAGTCCCTCCCGCCGGTGTCGAGATACCGAAACAGGGATTCGACGGTGAGGCGGTCGATCCCGAGCGCCTGCAGACCGCGGCGTCCTGCCTCAAAATCGCGGCCCAGGAGCGCCGAACCCAGCGTGATGAGCGACTGGGCCACGGGCATCTCCACGCCGACCGGTTCCGCCAGCGCAACCCAGGTAGCCAGGCCGTAAGGGAGATCCTCGGTCAGCCAGCGCGTGTCGAGCTGACCCGGCGCCCGAAGCGCGGTCAGCATGCGCGACCCGTTGATCACCGACCAGAGGTCGCCGCGGGGCCCGAAGCCGGCCTTCGCAAAGCCCTCCGCGACGGGCATCAGCGCGATCCCGTAAGCTGCCCCGAGAGCGAGGCGCTCCCGGTCGAGCGCTTCGATCACCCGGACCACGCCCGGGGTCACCCCTTCCTCGTAAAAGTAAAACTCCCCCCGGGACCGTTCCACGCGGCCGGCGTTGAGCAGCACCCCCGGCGGATGGACGATCGGATTGAGCGCCGCAAGGCCGGCGGTCAGCACATTGCCGTACGCCGACACCCCGGGAAAGAGCGGTTCGAGGGCC
>JBFMBA010000054.1:0-5317 GCA_040755475.1 Thermodesulfobacteriota bacterium | reverse complement strand
TTGACGAATCTCAGGCGCACCTTCTCGACGTAGTTGCCGCTCCGGTACGAGGGGAGGTTGGCGTAATAGGTTCCCCTGGCGCCGCGCCAGTCCGGAGAGACAAACAGCTCGAAGCTGGGAATGTTGTGACCCGATATCCCTGACCATTTCCTCTGTTCCCCTACCGCGATGGTCAGATCGCAGTTCTCGGATTCGCAGTGGATGAAGGCCGCCTGCAGACTGTCCAGCCATTGCTTGATGACGGCCGCCTCCTTCCGGATGGACGTCCATCGGGCGACAGGGTCCCGCCGGTCGAGATAACAGGCCCGGATGATCTGCCCGGCATAGAGTTCCAGGGGCATGCGCGCCTGTGCCGCAAGCTCCGCCGTGGGCAGGGTGCAGAGGGTCCAGCCGTGGAGCCCCTGCCGCTCGCGCTGTTCGAGGATGTCGCGCAGCGGCTTGCGCGCCAGGAGCACCTTGCCGATCCGGGCCGGATCGATCTGCCTCAGATGGGTCAGGGAGTCCGGGGCGTGGAGGTAGATCCGGCCGTGGAGGTTCCCGCAGAGCTCCTTCTCCCCCGGCGGCTGAAAAACCAGCTGGCGGCCGTCGGCTTTACGGTAAAAGGAACGCTCCATGTGGATGGTGAGTCCCTGCCGCTGGACGGGATGCATCCCCGCAGCGATGATGCGGTCATAAAGGATTTCCGCGAGCCGCAGGGCGGCGGGGTCATACTGGATGAGGACCAGGTCCCGCTTCCGGAAGGGCTCCCGGCGGGAGGTCGTCAGCCCCCAGAGCAGGACGTCGGCGTATCGTTCCAGGTAGCGCTCTTTCAGCATGCCTGCACCTACTTCTTGCCGTCGAGGATCTGTCTCATCAGCGGTATGTCCGCCCCCCCTACGACATGGCCGTCGATGAGAAAAAGAGGCGTCCCCGTGACGCCGATATGCGTTCCGATCTCCCGGTGGGCCGCGAGGGCCTGGGCCGCTGCCGGGTCTTCGCAGGGTGTGAACTGCATGCCGTCCAGTTTGCCCGTCATGGCCTCCTCGTATGCCCGCGTCCGGTCGGCGGCGCAGAAAATGTACCGGATCTTGGCCGGGGCGTTCGGATGGCTCGCGAGGGGGAAAAAGAAGATGTGCCGCGTCACGTCGGTTCTCGCGGAGAGAAAGGCGGATGCCTGCCGGCAATAGCTGCAGTCCGGGTCCGTGATCTCGATCACCGTGCGGGGCCCGCTGCCGATCTTCAGCGCCTTTTCCAGGGGGGCCGCCCGGAGTTTTCCGCTCAGGATCTCAAGGATGCGCTCCTGCGTAAGGTTCCGCCTGTCCTTCGTGAAGATCTCTCCATAGATGATGTGCTCCGAACCGGGCGCATAATAGACAATCTCACCGCCGGAAAGGATCTCGTAGAGGCCTTTGACGGGGGCCGGACGGATACTGTCGACGGGGATACCGGGGAAGTGCCGCCGGAAGGATTCTTCCGGCGTGGCCGCCCGCAGGGGGTGACCCGTCATCAGAAGCATGAAGGCGCAGAAAACGGCGAGCCATTTGATGGATGTCATGAGCGGTTCTCCCTTCCCGGTCGACGGGCTGCTGCAATGGGTATCGGGACCCGCCGCAAGGCCAAACCTCCGTCGCTGCACCCGGACCCCTGCCTCTGTCGCGCTTCGCCTGCAGGCGGCATCCCGAAAGATATCCGATCTGTGGGTCCGGGAGATTTTCCTGCGCGGGGCGAAATGTTCGATGAAGACATCTTTTTCCATGACCCGCCCGCGATCATCCGGGATCGAGGGGCGGCCCCTACAGTCTTCTTTCGATGATATAGCCGGCGATGGCCTCGAGAGCCCTTTTGGCCTCCGAGTCCTGAAAAGAGGCGAGGAACCCCAGCGCCTCGTCGATGCACGATCTGGCTTTTGCCAAGGCATAGGGGATGCCGTCGTAGCGGTGGATCAGGGCCATGATGCCGGCATTGGCCCCCTCGTCACGCGCTTCGATCCCCTTTTTGATCAGCGTCCGTTCCTCCGCTGTGCATTTCTTGATCGTCCGGATCAGAGGCAGCGTCAGTTTTCCTTCCCTCAGGTCCTGGCCGATCGCCTTGCCGAATTCCTCTTCATCGGCCACGTAATCGAGGGTATCATCGGTGATCTGGAAGGCGCTCCCCAGCCTGATCCCGAAGCGGGTCAGCGCTTCGATCTGGCTGTCCGGTGCATTTCCAAGAATGCCGCCGATGGCGCAGGCCGCCGAGATGAGGATGGAGGTCTTCTTCTCCACGATGGACAGGTATTCCTTTTCGGTGATGGTGACGTCCCCCGTTTTCATCAGCTGAAACACCTCTCCTTCCGACATCGTGTTTGTCGTGGTGGAGATGAGCTTGAGGATGGCCATGTTTCCGTCGTCGGTCATCAGCCGGAAGGACTGGGAGTAGAGAAAATCCCCCACCAGGACGCTCGCCGCATTGCCCCAGACGCGGTTCGCCGAGGGTTTGCCGCGCCGGGTCTCGGCGTGGTCGATCACGTCGTCGTGCAGAAGGGTGGCGGTGTGGATGAACTCGATGACGGCCGACATGGGGTAGCGGCGCTCCCCGCGGTAGCCGCAGAGTTCCGCCGCGGACAGAAGCAGCAGGGGCCGGAAACGCTTGCCGCCGCTGCCGATGAGGTGGTGGATGATCTCCGGGATGAGTCGCACGTCCGAACGGAGGTAGAGCTCCATGTGCTCCTCGACCCGTTTGAGGTCGTTCGCGTAATGTTGAAATACATCCTGTATCTGCATCGCGTCAGCTCCGGTCTCCGGGTCACGGTTTACATATAGCGGATAGGTTTCCGAATGTCAAACGCGCCGACGGCGGCGGCAGGCCGGTCAGCTTCGGGTCCGGGCAAACCGATAAGGATTTGACGGCAGGTGTGATCCGTACTATAGTGCGCCGCGAAAAACGGCCTCCTGACCGGGGCGCCACCCGCAACCCCTGCCCGGCAGAGGGCGCCGGCGGTTGCAGTGATGCCCCGTCCTGCCGGGGAAAGATCCGGATCGCCAGAATCAAGCTCGCGGGGGGCCATCGGTGGTTTCGCGGAGCGGTTCGGACGCAGCCGGTTTTTTCCCCTGGAGGCGGCTCTGATGCGCCCGGGAGGATGTTGAAAAACACCCGGACGGACAGGCTTAAAAAATGGTCGGATGCAGGGCCTGCAAAAAACCGGGGAGCGAGCCGGTCAGCGACGTTACGGCAGGGGAGTGGCAATGATCAGGGCGGTATTCTGGGACAACGACGGTGTCCTGGTGGACACGGAGAAACTCTATTATCAGGCAACCCGCGAGCTTCTGCTCGGTGCCGGCGTGACGCTGACCAAGGCGCTCTTCAGGCGGATCTCTCTGGTCGACGGGCGCAGCGCCTTCGATCTGGCCAGGGCGAAAGGGGTTTCCGGCGAGGAGATCGAGCGTCTCCAGGCGCAGCGGAACCGGCGCTATACGGAACTGCTGACGCGCGGAGTCCGGGTCATGGACGGCGTGAAAGAGAGCCTGGGGTCGCTGCGGGGAAAGGTGTCCCAGGCCATCGTGACCAGTTCCCGGCGGGAGCATTTCGATGCGATACACGCCGGAACGGGTCTGCTGTCCTCCTTCGATTTTGTCCTCACCCGGGAGGATTACCTCTTGTCCAAACCGGACCCGGAGCCCTATCTGGCGGCCGTCAAGCGGAGCCGGCTCGATCCGGACGAGTGTCTGGTCGTGGAGGATTCCCCGCGCGGGCTCGCTTCGGCGCTGGCGGCCGGCATCCGCTGCCTGGTCATTCCCAACGAACTGACGCGGGGCGCCTCCTTCACGGGCGCCTGGCGCGTTCTGGAAAGCTGCCGGGAGGTTCCGGGGGAGATCCGGCGCATGGACGGCGGGAGCCGGGGAGGCAGCCGATGACATCGCGCGTGATCATCTGTCTGGACGGATGCGGGCCGGACACCCTCGCCGGGAGCGAAACCCCGAACCTCGATGCCATCGCCCGTGCGGGGTTTCATGCTGTCGGCGAGGCGGTTGTGCCGACCGTCACCAACGTGAACAATACCTCGATCATCACGGCCAGCTTTCCCGAAACGCACGGAATCACCTCCAATTACTGCATCGATCCGGCGACCGGCGGCGAGGTCTACATGGAGTCGCCGTCCTTCCTGCTGACCGAGACGGCATTTCGCCGCTTCGCGCGGAGGGGAATGACGGGCGCCCTGCTCACAGCCAAGGACAAGCTCAAGACACTGATCCGGGACGGCGCCGCCGTCGCCGAATCGGCGGAGCGGCCTTCATCATGGCTGACGGATCGCATCGGCGAACCGCCCGGGATTTACACCATCGAGGTGAACCACTGGCTGCTGCGGGCCGCCTTGGATATCCTGCGGCATGACCCCCCGGATCTCCTCTATGTCTCGACGACCGATTTCGTGACCCACACGCACGCTCCCGACTCCGAACCGTCGCGCGGCAACATTCGCGAAATAGACCGCCTGATCGGAGAGATCCTCAACGTGTCGAGCGAAGTGGAGCTGGTGGTCACGGCCGATCACGGCATGAACGCAAAGCGCCGAGCCCTGGATCTGGACGTCATTCTGAAGCAGGCGGGCATAGATGCCCTGGCGATTCCCATCATCAAAGACGTCCATGTGGTCCATCACCGGAACCTGGGGGGCGCCGCCTACATCTACCTGAGTGATCGCACGACCGCCGGCGAGGCGACGGCGGTCCTCGGGCAGGAAAAGGGCGTCGAAGCGGTCATGACCGCCGCGGCAGCTGCGGTTCGCTATCGTCTTCACCCCGATCGAATCGGCGATCTGTTTGTCCTGGCCGACCGCGAGACCGTCTTCGGTTCCCTTCCCACTGCCCGTGAGGAGGTCCGTCTCCGGTCGCACGGATCGCTCCATGAGCGGCAGATCCCCATCTACGCCTATGGAGAGGGGCCGCTCCGGAACCGGCCGCGTTCCAATCCCGAGGTTGCCGCCTGGCTTTTCTCCCCCGATGCCTGACCGGCGGAAGCCAGGCCGTCGCCCCGGTATGAAGGGCCCTTTCCTCCCTGCTGTCCCGTTCCGGCCATGACCGGGCGGCGGCAGGAAAGGGACCGGCCGCCGGCAACCCGGCCATCGAAAGGGTCTTCCCTGTCTCAAGCGGTTTCCGGTTTGACGACGGGTCCCGGCCGTACTATAGAGCCGCTTCAATGTCACCATTCCATCGGTGGGAGGAGCCGGATTCATATGAGCGATAAAATCGAGGAAGCGGTCGGTCGTTTCCGGGAGGGTTTCAACTGCGCCCAGGCGATCCTGGCCACCTACGGCGGCGAGCAGGGCCTGGAGCGGGAGACGGCGCTGAAGGCGGCCTCC
>JBFMBA010000053.1:0-2805 GCA_040755475.1 Thermodesulfobacteriota bacterium | reverse complement strand
CCAGCAGGTTCTGGGTGATCACGCACAGCGCGTAGGAGACGGCCCGCAGTCCCGGATGGATGACGTCCTGGGTCACCGCGATGGCCGAGGAGGCCCAGGCGATGGACGCCATGCCCGCCAGAAGAAAAATCGCGTACTGGAGGACCCCCCCGGAGAAGAGGTGAAACCCCGCAAGAAACAGGACCGCAGCCAGGAGAGCCGAGATGGAAGGGACCAGCAAACGGGCCTGTATGTTTTTTTTCATCCAGGTGTCCGCTATCCACCCCCCGAGCGGGGATCCGACGATGCTGGTCAGCATGATCCCGCTTGCCAGCAGGGTGGCCTTCTGGAGTTCAAATCCCTGGACCCTCTGGAAGTAAGTCGGCAGGAAGGTCGACATCGATATGGATGTAAACATCATCCCGGCGAACCCCAGGTAGGTCAGCAGAAGCGAGGGGGTTGCCGCAAAGGTGCGGACGATGTCCCGCTTGCTCATCTTTTGCGTAACCGGCGCGGATTCCTTCGCCGCCGCTCCGCGGCCGACTGCTTTCTCCAGTCCGACCGTCTTGTAGTCCCTGATGAAAAAAAACAGAATAGCGATCACCAGACCGGGGAGCGCCACGATCCCGAAGGCGTGGCGCCATCCCCAATGGGAGGCGATAAGGCCCCCGAGTACGATCCCGGCGGCCATTCCGATGGGAATCGAGGCGTTCCAGATGCCTACCATGAAAGCCCGCCTCTTTTCGGGGTAGAGGGCCGAGATCATCGCCGTTCCGCCGGGGGCGTAACCGGCTTCCCCGATGCCGATGACGGTGCGCGCCGCGAAGAGCTGGCCGAAGTTCTTTGTAAAAGCGCAGGCAACCGTGGCCAGGCTCCACAATACGGCCATGATGCCGATGCACTTTTTCCGGCTCCAGCGGTCGATCAGGATGGAAATCGGGAAGGAGAAGAGGATGATGGCCCAGTAGACCGCCGAGACCATGGCCCCGCATTGGGCGTCGGTGAGGCCCCAGTCCGCCTTCAGAAAGGGGAAGAGGGAAACGACCACCATCCGGTCGACATAGTCGAAGAAGTACAGGAGCCACAGCAGGAGGAACACGTACGCGGTGTAGGCCTTGGAAAAAAGGTAGCCTTCAGGGGGTGCGGGCTTCGTCATGGCGATATCTCCTGTCCTGTCATCGATCGGGATGCCGTTACAATGGACGACCTCACAAAAAGTCGCGAAAGCCTCCAATTTGGGACGGCTTCGTAAAACGCCCGCAGGCAAGGCGCGCGAATCCCGGGGAGTGAGGCGTACTTTGGCGTACGCCGCAGCGACGAGGGGTGAAGCGCAACGCAGCACCCGGGTTTCTTACGAAGCCGTCAAAATTCATCTCCGATCTGCAGCATCACCTTGACCGTCTTGCCGGGGTGTATGCGCTCCCGATAGAGACGGGGCAGCGCCTCCAGCGGGATCAGATCCGAGATGAGGGGGCGGGCGTCTATCTCCCCCGCCGCCATCCACGCCAGGCACTGCCTGTTCTCCCCGTGCGTGTTGGAGTAGGCGCCCGTGAATCGGAATTCCTTGAAATTCATGAGCATCGGCTGGCTGATGGGGATGCTCCCGAAGAGGATGCTGATCATGCAGACCGCACCGCCGCTGGCGACCAGTTCGAAGGCGTCGGGAATGTTTCCGGCAGTGCCCGAACACTCGAGGATCGTCTCAAAACCGATCCCGGCCGTCCATTCGCGGGTGCTGCGCCTCAGGTCCTCCCCCAGGGGATCGATCACGTGGTCCGCGCCGAAGCGCTGCCCCAGTTCCCGCTTCTCCGGCACGGGTTCGGAAAGGACGATCGGGGCGAAACCGAGCAGTTTGAGCAGCCTGACCGCCGCCAGCCCGATGGGCCCTCCGCCCATGACCAGGACCGATCCGCCCCTGCTCTGCGAGGTGTGAATCCCGTGCAGGGCGGCGGCGAATGTCTCGGCCATGGCCGCGTTCCGGGAATCCACCCCTGCCGGTACCGGAATCGCCATCTGGGGATAGATCTGTATGTATTCGGCAAAGGCCCCGGGCAAGTCGCCGATGCCGATGGTGCGTCGCCCCGCCTGGCAGAGATAGGGCCGGCCCGCCTGGCAGTCCCGGCATCGTCCGCAGAAGGTGGGCCGGACGATGATTCGCGCCCCTTCCGTAAACCCGCTCACGTCCCTGCCCCAGCCGGCGACGGTCCCGCTTGCCTCGTGGCCGAGGATCGTCCCGTCCTGCAGCAGTCCGCTTTCGATGAGCGAGTGATCCGACCCGCAGAACCCCGTGTTCGCCACCCGCACGAGGATTGTCCCGTCCCCGGGTCGAGGGTCCGGGACCTCCTGGGTGGTCAGTCCCTGCGCAGGGTGATAGACCACGGCCTTCATCGCGTTCACTCCTTCAGCCGGTAGAGATCATTCAGGTATTGCAGCGCCAGGTCCCTGGCGGTCTTTCGATCCGGCATCGTTCCCATCATGCCGTAGAGCGCCGCTTCCCAGGACGGCTCCTCCCCGCCTGCCTGCGACAGGTGAGAGGCCGTCTCCCGCAGGTCGGCAAGAAAGGGCTCCACGATTCGCTCGTGGTAGGGTGAGACGGTCATGTGAAGGCTGGGCGGGAGGTGCTGGGCGTGCATGCGCCAGCCCCGCTCCTTCATCTTTTCGCCCAGGCGGTACACGTCCATGCCCTCGGCGCCGAAGGCGAAGACGGTGGCCGGCGGGTCGCCCAGGACAAAGAGCCCGGGGATGGCGCTGATGCCCTCCATGAGCCGGACGGCCGCTCCCCGGGCGGCTTTGGCCAGCCTCAGAAACCCTTCCTCTCCCAGGTAA
>JBFMBA010000052.1:0-5588 GCA_040755475.1 Thermodesulfobacteriota bacterium | reverse complement strand
GTGGTAGGGGCGGTAGGGGAGCGAGCGCTCCGCATCGAGCTTCCGCTGCGAGGCCCGCAGCCAGCCCTGGCCGACGGGCGTGTGCGGATCGAGCGCCCCCTGAAAGACAACCTCGGCGCCGTCCGGGGCAAAGACACGCAGGACGGCAAAAATGTCCGCATCGGCCGTGGACGAGGAGACGAAGAGCTTGAGCGCCGAAGGCCCGGTGATCTCCGTTTCGGCGGTCAGCGGCGCCGTGGAGAAGGTGAGGCCGTCGCCCATCATGTCGTAGGTGACCGCCCGGTTTGCCGTTGGCGGCGTCGCCGACAGGCGCATGCCGTCCGGATCGAGATAGACGCGTGTCCATTGGGTGCGGGCCAGGGGCCATTCCGTTTCGTGGCGCTCGACAAACCGCTCGCCCGGATGGCGCACCTGCAACTGGACGGGCGGCTGGTCCTGCCAGCCGTTCTGCTGTCCCTTGAGGAAGTGGTCGAAAAAGCGCTTCTGCAGCCCGACACCGTAATCGGTATAAAATGGCGCCCAGTGCGAACCGCCGTGCACCTCCAGCCACTTCTGCCGCGATGCCGCGCCCAGGTAGCCCTCGAAATTGCCGCGCGTGTGGAGTCCCTGGCCGCCCCAGTTGGCCGCCGAAAGGAGCGGCACCGTCACCCGGGACAAATCGGGCGTCCGTTCGCGATAGTAGGCCGAATCGAGCGGGCGCGCCAGAACCTCCTGCCACATGTCTTCCCGGTTTTTCGCGAGTTCTGCCTCGGTCAGTGTTTCGGGACCGCAGGCGAGCTCCCCGGTCACGGGATTTCTTCTGCCCCGCTCGCCCACGCCGTGCTGCACGGTCTTCACCTGCATGTCCTGCCAGTTCTTGCGGAAGGTGCAGGCCAGGCCGCCGTGCCGGCTGGAATCCCGGTAGGCGTCGGCCCACCCCTCCCAGACGCAGATCGCCGCCAGATGCGGGGGCTGCGCCGCCGCGGCCCGCCATTGGTTGCTCGCATAATAGGAGATGCCGTTCATGCCCACCTTGCCGCTGGACCAGGGCTGCGCCGCCGCCCACTCGATGCAGAGGTAGATGTCGCGGGTCTCGCGCGCATCGTTGTGCCGCAGGTAGCCCGGCGAGCGGCCGGCGCCGCGTGAATCGACGCGGACGCAGACGTAGCCGTCGGGCACCCATTTCTCCGGATCGACCACCTCCCAGTTCGCGTACCGGTTGCTCGTGCCCGACAGGGCGTCCGGGTTCTCCCTGGCCATGATCTCCCAGGCGGTCTTGTAGCCCTCCTGAAAGGCAACGCCCTTGCCGTAAGGGCCGTAGCTGATGATAACCGGGTAGCGCCCGTCGGCAACCGGGCGGAACACGTCGGCGCGCAGGACCAGACCGTCATCCATGGTGATCGGCGTGTCCCAGTCGATCCTCATGCCGTCGCGGGTTTCGCTTTTCATCTGCTCCACGTTCTTCCTCCGTTTCCAATGATCAGGATCATTCTGTAATCCAGACAATGGGGGACAGATCCCTGCCGACCTTCCGGGAAACAGGCGCGTGTCCCTACTTGTCCTCGACGAAGACCTCCTCGCGCTTCCTGCGGATGGCCGGCGCCAGGACAATCCCCAGCAGGACGAGGGCCGCGATCAGGAAGGCCGCGCTGATCGGCTTGGTGACCAGGACCATCGGGTCGCCCTGGGAAATCATCAGCGCCCGCCGCAGGTTCTCCTCCATCATCGGTCCGAGGACCATCCCGAGGATGAGCGGCGCCGGTTCGCATTCGAGCTTGACGAAGATGACCCCGATGATTCCGAATATCGCCATGATCAGTACGTCGAAGGGGCTGTTCGCCATGCTGTAGATCCCGATCGCCATGAAGACCAGGATCGACGGGTAGAGAAAGCGATAGGGGACGGTGAGCAGCCTGATCCACATGCCGATCATGGGAAGGTTCAGGATCACGAGCATCAGGTTGCCGATCCACATGGAGGCGATCAGTCCCCAGAACAGCTGGGGCATTTCCGTCATCACCTGCGGTCCCGGGGCGATCCCCTGGATCATCAGCGCACCGATCATGAGCGCCATGACCACGTTGGAGGGGATGCCCAGCGTGAGCATGGGAATGAAGGACGCCTGCGCGGCGGCATTGTTGGCCGCCTCGGGTGACGCAACCCCTTCGATGGCGCCCTTGCCGAATTCGTCGCCGTGTCCGGATACCTTCTTTTCCAGCGCGTAGGCGCCGAAAGAGGCCAGCATCGCGCCGCCGCCGGGCAGGATCCCCAGCCCCGTGCCGAAGGCGGTGCCCCGCAGGATCGGTTTCCACATGCGCTGGAAATCCTCCCTCGAGGGCAGCAGCCGTCCTATCTTGCTGGTGAACACCTCGCGCGATCCCTTGAGCTCGAGGCTCGAGACGATCTCGGCGATGCCGAACAGACCCATGGCCAGGCCGATGAAACCGATCCCGTCGGCAAGCTCCATGACGCCGTACGAGAAGCGCTGCACGCCCGAGTTGGCGTCGGTGCCCACCGTGCCCAGCAACAGACCCAGCAGCACCATCGCGATCGCCTTGAGCAGGGATCCGTGGGCGAGCACGGTTGCCCCCACCAGGCCGAAGACCATGAGCGAAAAGTACTCGGAAGGGCCGAACTTCAGCGCGACCTCGGCCAAGGGCGGGGCAAACATGGCGACGGCCACGGTGGCTACGCATCCGGCGAAGAAGGAGCCGATGGCCGCGGTGGCCAGCGCCGGACCTGCGCGCCCCTGCCGCGCCATCTGGTAGCCGTCCAGGCAGGTCACTACCGAGGTCGCCTCGCCCGGGATGTTGACCAGGATCGACGTGGTCGAGCCGCCGTACTGCGCCCCGTAATAGATACCGGCGAGCATGATCATGGCCGTGATGGGCGTCAGCCCGAAGGTGACCGGCAGGAGCATCGCGATGGCGGCGACGGAACCGATGCCGGGAAGGACGCCGATGAGCGTGCCGAGGAGCACCCCGATCAGGCAGTAGAACAGATTCGACCACTGCAGGGCGACGCCGAAGCCAAGCGAGAGGTTGTGGAGAAATTGTAGATCCATGGCGTACTGTATTGGCTCGGGCATCCGGGACCGGGCCGCCCTGGCTGGGGCCCGAACGAGTTACGGCGTCTCAAGGGCCTGCGTTCACCCGACGGGGCCATCGGACGGACGGTCGTTGTGCTTAGTCTCCCTTGATCCCCGCCGCTTTGATGATCGGCCCCCATTTTTTCGACAGCTCGTCGCCGAGCGTGCGGCCGAGAATGTCGACGGCCCCTCCGGCCGCGTAGGGTATGAGCAGGCGGACCGGCTTCGTTGGGAAGCCCTGCTGTGCCGAGGCCGTCGAACCGCAAATCGCCAGCGCGGCAAAGAGGGTGAATAGGCGGATCATCCCTTTCATGGGAAACCTCCCTTTCTGACGATGCGACGCTTCGGATGTGCGGGTGTACGGCCGGAAGGCTACGACGGTGCGGCATGTTTGTCAAGGGATTCTTGTCTCTGCGAAGCCTCACGCAGCGGGGTCCTCCCGCCGGGGAAGGGTCTGCCATGTATACGGCTTGCGGGGCCCGGCCCGCCAGAAGGCTTCCGGACTGGCCGCCCTTTGATCGCCTGCGCGGGGTCGCCGGTATACAAGGTCATCCGGGATGCCTTCGACGTGGCATCTAGAGTCTGCAGCCCGATCTTCCCGGCCTCCTGCCCACGATCGATCTGAGCCGATCGCCCGCCCGGGCGGACAATCCCAGATCCCCGATTTCCGCCTGCAGATCGACCAGGGTGCCGTAGCCGTCGAGATATCCGTTGACGCGCGCCACCGCCGTGGAATCGACAAAATCGCGTTCGGAAGGATAGATCGCGGTGAACTCCCGAAGAAGGTCCCTCTCCGACCGGAGGCGGTGCTTCTGGTGATAGCCTTCGGCCCGGTAAAAGGCGCCGGCGGGCCGGATCTCCGTGACGATCGCCCGACCGGTCCGGGCCGCTTCGCGATCCCGTGACTTTATGGCCAGCCTGTTCTGCGCTTCTTCGTGTGTAAAGATGATGGACATGTACTGTCTTGACCAGGCGGGGGAAGACGCGCTATGACTGTCCCAGAACACGTCCAGCAGCGCTTCGTAGGAGACCATCGCGGGGTCGAAATCCATCTGTATGGACTCCGTGTGGTCTCCGAGCGCATGGTAGGTGGGATTCTTTTTCGTTCCCCCCGCGTATCCGACCCGGGTGCGAATGACGCCTTTGATGCTCCCGTACCGGGAGTCCGGACCCCAGAATCACCCGAGGGCAAAGGTCGCCGTCTCGGTTTTCGACGGTGCCGCGATGTCGATGGGCGGTCGCTGGCCGCCTGCGATGGCGCCTTCTAATGCAATCCCCCCCCCTTTCCCTCCGATAGAAGTAGGGTCATTGCAGGACTGGAGAAAGGGGGCGAACCCCAGACAGGCGATTCCGATTCCCTTCAGGAAGTTCCGCCGGCTCACCCGGCGCCCGTTCCGGGTGTCCGGGTCCGGGTGGGATCGCATGCCGGATATCCCCCGCTTGCTCGCTTTGGGTGTCCGTATCGGTTTCGGCATCGGCCTCTCCATGGCGTTGGTCATCATTTGCACCCATGATAGCACATCGATCCGCGAAAGAACACGACGGATCGGGACAGCCGCAAGGCCCCGTCAAAGTCGGATGGATGATGGTCCCCAGACGAACCTTTGTGGAATTTTTGGGGTGCCCGTCTCGGCGAGGCACGCGTCCGCGAAGCGGCCCATTCCCATTGTCTGAGCCCGCCGGGCGAGTTGGGGAATGGGAGCGGCCGAGCCGTCGAACGGGCCAAAAATTTCACAGGTGAGTGGCGGGACCATCTTCCAGCCACATCAGAGTGATGGCGCCAACTTTGACGCAGCCCTGGGGACAGCCGCAGCGAAGCGCCCCTCCCACAGGGCGGGGCTTCCCGGCAGGGAAGGGTGTTTTTTTCGATGTGCCCCTCAACCCCTCCTGCAAGGCGGGGCTTGCGGGAGGCGCTCCCGGTCATGAATGGCCGTTGGGGTGGCGCTTCTTTTGTGGTATACTTCCCCGCAGTTTTGGGGGAACCCTTCAGTGCGGGGGCTTTCCGGCAGGCAATGGATGAAAGCATGGGGAGGAGCCACATGTTCTGGCGCAGCAGGGAGATTCTTCAATGGCCCCAGGGGGCCATGATCCGGAGTCTGTACAAGTCCATGGGTTACAGCGACTACGATCTGGCCCTTCCGATGATCGGCATCGCCAATTCCTGGAACCGGGTGGTGCCGGGGCATTATAACCTCGACCTCGTTTCCGATTATGTCAAGCAGGGCATCCGTCAGGCGGGGGGGACCCCCGTCGAGTTCGGGGTCATAGGGGCCTGCGACGGCATTGCCCAGGGTCACGACGGCATGCACTACATCCTGCCGACCCGGGACCTGATCGCCAACGACATCGAGATGATGGTGGAAGCCCATCGCCTGGACGGGGTGGTGCTCCTGGGATCCTGCGACAAAATCGTTCCGGGGATGCTCATGGCCGCGGCCCGGCTGGATCTCCCCGCGATCCTGGTGGCGGGGGGGCCCATGGAAGGCGGGTGTGAATTCGACGGCCGCGCGGCGGACATCAC
>JBFMBA010000051.1:0-4018 GCA_040755475.1 Thermodesulfobacteriota bacterium | reverse complement strand
ACCCCCACCTGGACGTTAAAGCGGGCCAGCCGCAGCGCCCCGCAGACGCAAAAGAGAAAAGCCGCCATCCAGCCCCACTTTCCATATGCGATCAGCGACCAGTTGTAGACAAGCAGCGCAGGCGCCACACCGAAAGTGACCAGATCGCACAGCGAGTCGTACTCCGCTCCGAACCGGCTCGTGGTGTGGGTAATCCTTGCGATCCGCCCGTCCAGACCGTCCAGGACCGCCGCGATCAGGATCACCACCGCCGCGAGTTCGTACATCCCTTTCATGGAGGCAATGGCCGAATAAAATCCACAGAACAGATTGGCCGTGGTAAACAGGTTCGGAAGGACGTAAATCCCCTTTTTCATACGGTCTCTTCTAGAAAAGCGGTCTCTTTTCATTTCAGTTCTCCTATTGGCGTCTCACCGGCCCTGACCCTGTCCCCTGTCTTCACCAAAGGGACGGCCGCGCCGAGAGGCAAAAGAACCTCCACCCGCGAACCAAACCGGATCAATCCGAAGCGCTCGCCTTTTTCAACCTTCATCCCCTCCTTCATCCAGCACACGATCCGGCGGGCGATCAGACCCGCGACCTGTGTAACCGTCACTTCCACCCCGGCATCCGTCCGGATCAGGACGGCGTTCCTTTCGTTATACACCGATGCCTTGTCCAGATTGGCCGAGAGGAATTTTCCGGGCGTGTATCGGATCGCAACGACCCTGCCGGAACAGGGCATCCGGTTCACGTGGACATTGAACACATTCATAAAAATGCTGATTTTCATGTAAGACCGGTCGGAACGACCGTCGATGGCCGTCTCCTCGATCCGGATCACTTTCCCATCGGCGGGAGATACCAGTTGAAGTGGATTCACCGGAGCGACCCGCTCTGGATTTCTGAAGAACCACGCCACAAACAGCGTCAATACCAGAAGGACCGCTGCAACCCAGGCGAAACCGGCAGCGAAAGCGGCAACCGCCGCCGCTGCCGGCAAAAAGACAAAGACCAGGCCTTCCTTCACGATGATGCTGCTGTGATGCGCGTCCTTCGACAAACGCCGACCTCCACACCCGTCAATCGGTTAATTTTAGCCTATTCACATCTGGATGTCAAACAATCACAGGCGGGCAGCCGCCGGCCGGTGCCGATGGTGCCGATACGCCCATGCTGCGCTCCGCTTCGGAAGGCCTCAAATACCGAGGCTTGAAATCCGCCGTATCCAGAACGCCGCCTCGGCGATAGCGGTGCAGGCCGATGATTCCCACTGCGGACGCCATGAGTCTCTGCCGACCCGGGCTGCAGGTGAAGGACCGGCAGGCCCCCTGGATCAGCTCCCTGTGTCGAGCCGCTCCCTCCCCTAGGAACAGAACCGTGTCCCGATCCATATCCTTCAGCAGCGTGCCGATGTCGATCAGCTTCTCCTCGTCCGCCGCCCGGGGCAGACCGTCGGCATCCGTCCGGAAGAGGCCCGCATAGACCTGATTATTCCCGGCGTCCAGCAGCGGACAGATCAGACCGGGTGACGAGACCGCATTCATGGCCAGGGTTTCCAGTGTGGAGACGCCTGCCACCGGCACCGACATCGCCAGGGCCAGCCCCTTCACCGTGCTGACGCCGATCCGCACCCCCGTGAATGACCCGGGGCCCACCGTGCAGGCCAGCAGCTCCACTTCCCGAGGGGTCGTCGCCGCCAGCGAGAGAAGCCTGTCGAAGGCCGGAAGCAAGACCTCGGAATGGTGTCTGACCGGCTGCAGGTAAAGCTCGGCCCGAACCGTCTCCTCTTCCAGAAGGGCCAGACCGATGGTTTTGGTGGCGCAGTCCATCGCCAGCGTCCGCATCGCTACTCCATGAATATCCGGATCAGGTCGTTGATGACCTTGATGTTCAGTCGCTCGATGTCCACCATGAAGACAAACACCATCAGCAGAATCAGCAGCACAAAGCCGATCTGCTGGGCCTTTTCCCGCCACCGCAGACTCACCTCGCGCCCCGTCACAATTTCAATCAGGTAGAAGAACAGGTGACCGCCGTCCAGAACCGGGATCGGCAGAAGGTTGAGAATCGCCAGGTTGATGCTCAGCATGGCCATGAACAGGATGAAGGGGATGATCCCTTCTTTCACCTGCGACCCGGCGATCTGGGCGATCAGGATGGGTCCCCCCAGGTTTTTGGGCGACAGGACCCCCTGAATCATCTTCACGATGCTGATGACGGTCAGCTTGCTGATCGTCCAGGTCTGATGGAGGCTCCTGCCGAAGGCGGTCAGGGGATTCAGACTTTCGACCACCGTGCGCGGCACGGGGCTCACTCCGATCTTGTAGGCTTCGACCGTTTCGCCGAAGTGATTCGTGGTTTTCGTGAGCCTTGGGGTCACGATGAGCGTCTGGGGGCCATCGTCTCTGCGCACGGTGATCCGGAGGGTCCTGCCGTCGCTCCGGTTGACCGCCTCGGAGAGCTCCTCCCATTTGGTGATGGCCTTCCCATCCACGTCGACAATCCGGTCCCCGGATTTCATGCCGGCGCTCATGGCGGCCGAGTCGGGCTGGATATTGCCGATTTCCGCCGTCAGAACGGGCAGCCCGATCATGTTCACGACCGTGAAGATCAGAACGGCCAGGAGGAGATTGAAAGCGGGTCCCGCGGCCACAATGACGATCTTTTTCCATACGGTCTGCTGCGTAAAGGACCGCTTTGCCTCCTCCGGCGAGAGCTCCTCGCCGGGAGATTCCCCGAGAAGCTTGACATACCCGCCCAGGGGGATCAGGGAAAGCAGATATTCGGTCTCTCCAATTTTCCGGCCGATCAGCCGCGGACCGAAACCGAGGGAGAATTTGAGGACCCCGACCCCGGCCCGTTTTGCCATCAGAAAATGGCCGAGTTCGTGGACAAAGATCAGAATTCCCAGCAGGACGACGACCGATACGATGCTGATTCCCATCAATTCCTCATTCCTTTGATCAAGGTTTCCACTTCTGCCCTCGCCCACCGGTCGGCGGCCAGGATGTGGTCCACGGTGGGTGTTTCCTGTGCATGATGGCGGTCAAGGACCTTCTCAATCAGAGGGCTGATGTCGCAAAAGCCGATATGACCGTCGATAAATGCCTCCACGACCCGCTCGTTGGCTCCGTTCATCACGGCCGGCATCGTCCCCCCGACCCGGGCCGCCGCATAGGCCAGCGGCAGGCAGGGAAATCTCTCCGGATCGGGCGCAAGAAATTGCAGCGCCCCCACCTTCAGCAGGTCCAGGGGCGGGTCCGCCCCGCGGGGCAGCCGCCCGGGAAACGCCAGGGCGTAGGCAATGGGGACCCGCATGTCCGGTACGCCGAGCTGGGCGATCACGCTTCCGTCCCGGTACTCCACCATCGAATGGACGATGCTCTGGGGGTGGATGAGCACATCGATGGCCGTCACGGAAAGACCGAACAGCCACCCTGCCTCGATCACCTCCAGCCCCTTGTTCATCATGGTGGCGGAATCGATCGTGATCTTCCTGCCCATGGTCCAGTTGGGGTGCTTCAGCGCCTGGGCGGGCGTGGCCGCCGCCAGTTCCTGCTTCGTCAGATGCAGGAAGGGTCCTCCCGAGGCCGTCAGGATGATCCGGCGGACATCTTCACGCCTGTGCCCCTGAAGGCACTGTAAAATGGCGCTGTGCTCGCTGTCCACCGGGATGATCGGAACGCCCCGGGCTTCCGCCTTCCCCAGCACGATGCCGCCGGCCATGACCAGCGTTTCCTTGTTCGCCAGGGCGATGGTTTTTCCGGCGTCAATGGCCTCCAGCGTCGGGATCAGACCTGCCGCCCCGACCATGGCCGAGACGACCAGATCCGCGTCGGACAGGGTTGCCGCTTCGCGGTACCCCTCGGGCCCGAAGCGGATGGCCGTTTCCGGTCGGTTGTGCATCAGGCCCTGGAGTTCGCGGGCGTGCGTCTCATCGAGAACCGCCGCCAGGCGCGGCCTGAACCGCTCGATCTGTTCCTTCAGGAGCGCGACATTGCGGCCCCCGGCCAGGGCCGTCACGGCAAAGTCACCG
>JBFMBA010000050.1:0-13695 GCA_040755475.1 Thermodesulfobacteriota bacterium | reverse complement strand
TGACGGAGGCGCACCTCCCCGATCGATATGAGATGAAAAAAGCGGCTCTAAAGGGGGGAAGGGATCCGTTATCTGAAGAACTCCGGGAGCTGAGAAGGAAATTCATACTGATATCTGTGCCAAAATCGTTTGGGGGAAAAGACCCCTTCGACCTGATATAGACATATGTCAATAAAAATAACGACCAATGGATGGTTGTATCGTTGGCAGCATTTATTTACCGCGAGCGATAAGACCATCATGTTCAATTCTGTATGGCTCGCTTTGGGAGAGGCCGTCAGCAAGGGGGCCATGTTTCTGGCGACCATTTTGCTTATCCGCTATCTGTCGCCATCAGATTTCGGCCATTTCAGCCTTGCCAATTCCATTGCAGTCACCGCGGGCATGGTCATCGACTTTGGACTGTCGACCATCGTCACCCGCGACCTGTCTGGAAATCTTGATAAGGCACCGGAATATCTCTCCAATGTCCTTTCGCTCAAGCTGGTCCTGGGAGTATTTTATCTGTTTCTGATTGTCATTATTGCGCTTTTCCCCGGTTTCGATCAACCTGACCAATGGATGTTGCTCCTCCTCCTCTTGGCGCTTTTTGTCTGGTTTCTGGATCTGACCGGCCTGTTGGCGTCGCTTTTCATCGCCGAAGAAAGGATGGAAAAACTCTTTTTCGTACAAGTTGTCAGTTACTGCGGGATTGCTATTGCAGCGCTCGTCACGGTTTATTTCCAGTGGAGTCTGAGAGGGCTGGTAACATCCTATGTACTGGCTGCATCCGCAGGCACAGCAACGGCTTACCTATTCATCCTAAAAGCAGATGTGCGGCTCTCATTCCAGATAGACAGGCGCTTCCTGTCCACTCTCATCAGGCGCTCGTTGCCGCTCTTCGGCGCGATCGCCCTGATAACCGTCTATACCAATGCCGATACCCTGATCATCGGCCGGATGCTGGGGGCGGAAGCCGTCGGTTTCTATCAGGGGGCCTACAAATTTCTTTTCGTCTTTCAGAGCGTCAATTTGCTCAACACGGCTTTTTTCCCGCGGTTGTCAATTTCCGTTAAATCCGGAGACAGTCAAGCCTTTAACAGATTGAATAGGGTTGTCATGCTATTTAGCCTGTTCATCCTGCTGCCTGTCACATTGATCGCGATATGGTTCGTGAAGCCCATTCTTCTTTTCATCTATGGTGAGAAGATGCTGCCCTCCATCGAGCCTTTGAGATTTATGATCGGCGCCGCATCCGTTTATTTCCTGCGGGTTTATCTTGGAAACATACTGATTGCACAGGACCGGCAGAAGTATATGTTTGTCGCCATTTGTACCGGTCTGGTGTTTAACATCTTCCTCAACATCAATCTCATTCCCGCCTATGGTTTCACAGCTGGAGGTCTCGTCCTGCTCCTGAGCGAGATCCAGATGTGTGCAGTGATGTGGTTCTTTATAAGACGCCGGTTGAAAAACATTGCAAAAATGGTGATGAAGGGATAAAGGGGGTTCAAAAAAGTCGAATCCGAAACCGATGCCACCAAACTGACCCTATTGCCTGTTCGAGATGGAGGTTCGGGGAAAGAGGGAAATCGCGGGAGGCGGGGGACGGTTGTGATGATATTCAGGGAAACAAGACTGCCGGGGGTCTTTGTCATCGAGCTGCAGCGGCTGGAGGATGAGCGGGGCTTTTTCAGCCGCTCCTTCTGCCGCCGCGAGTTTGCACATAGGGGATTGAATCCGGATGTGGCGCAGTGCAATATCTCCGTCAACCGGGAGGCGGGCACGCTGCGGGGAATGCACTACCAGGAGGCGCCCCATGCCGAGGACAAGCTGGTCCGCTGCACCCGGGGCAGCCTGTATGACGTGATTGTGGACCTGCGCAGGGATTCGCCCACGTTCACAGAGTGGTTTGCCCTCGAGCTCGCTGCAGACGGCGGGCGGATGCTTTATGTCCCCAAAGGCTGCGCCCACGGATTTCAGACCCTCGAGGATGATACCGAGGTGTTCTACCAGATGTCCGCATTCTATCAGCCCGAGGCGGCGCGCGGCGTCCGCTGGAATGATCCGGCGTTCGGGATTCAATGGCCGGCGGGGACTCGGGTGATTTTGTCGGATCGGGACCGGAACTGGCCCGATTACAGAGCCTGATCAAAGGGAGACCGTGTGAATATCGATTGGGGGGAAGGATCGATCGACCGGGAGGAGATGGGTCGAAAGATGCACGCGCTGATCGGGGAGATGTATCCCCTCTGCCGCAGCATTACCGGCGCCGGTTTTCGTGAAACCCTTTCCATGGTAAGCCGTCACGTCCCCCTCGAGATCCATGAGGTTCCTACCGGGACCCCTGTTTTTGACTGGACCGTACCGAAGGAATGGAACATCCGGGATGCCTACGTGAAAAACGTAGCCGGCGAGCGGGTGATCGATTTTCGCAAATCGAACCTGCATGTGGTGAGCTACAGCGTCCCCGTCGAGGCGACGCTCTCGCTGACGGAACTGAAAACGCACCTGTTCACCCTCCCGGAGCAACCGGACCGGATTCCCTACCGCACCGCCTATTACCAGGAAACCTGGGGATTCTGCCTGAGCCATCGCGAACTGCTGAAAATGGAGGATGACCGCTACGAGGTCCGCATCGACAGCTCGCTGGAGCCGGGTCATCTGACCTACGGCGAGTATTGCCTTCCCGGTGAAGAAGAACAGGAGATCCTCATCTCCTGCCATGCCTGCCACCCCTCGCTGTGCAATGACAACCTCTCCGGCGTGGCGATGGCTACCTTCCTGGCCGAACATCTGGGCGCCCGGCCAAACAGAAGGTATTCCTACCGGTTTCTTTTCATCCCGGGGACCATCGGATCGATCACCTGGCTCAGCCTGAATGAGGACAGGGTGCACAGGATCAGACACGGCCTCGTGGCGGCCTGCGTGGGCGACCCGGGGAGGATAACCTACAAGAAAACCCGCCGGGGGGATGCGGAAATCGATAAGGCGGTCGCCCATGTCCTGAAACATTCCGGCCAGGATCACGAGATCATGGACTTTTCCCCTTACGGCTACGATGAGAGGCAGTACGGCTCGCCGGGGTTCAACCTGCCCGTCGGCTGCCTGATGAGGACGCCGCATGGGCGTTATCCCGAGTATCATACCTCCGCCGATGACCTCGCATTTGTGAGCCCCGCATCGCTGGCCGATTCCTTCATGACATACCTGGCCGTTCTGCGGGTGCTGGAGAACAACCGGACCTATGTGAATCTGAACCCCAAGTGCGAACCCCAACTCGGCAGGAGGGGGCTCTACCGGCTCACGGGCGGCGATCGGGAAGCGGGATTCGATCAGATGTCGATGCTGTGGGTCCTGAACCTCTCCGACGGCGGATACACCCTTCTGGATATCGCCGAGCGGTCCGGTTATCCTTTCGCAGTCATCCTTCGCGCCGCTTCGGCGCTCCGGGACAGCGGTCTTCTGCAGATCGCTGTCGATGGAAAAACATTGAACGGGTGAATGCACATGAACAGCACGCTTCGTAAAATTTACAAAGGAATGACGGTATTGATCACCGGTCATACCGGCTTCAAGGGTTCATGGCTCAGCATCTGGCTCAATGAACTGGGGGCAAATCCCATCGGCTACAGTATCGATCCCCCCACGCAACCGAACAATTTCGAATTGTGCCGGCTGCACGACAAAATGGAAGACATCCGAGGAGATGTCCGGGATTACGCGAAGCTCGAACAGGTGATTGAGAAATATTCGCCCCGAATCGTTTTTCATCTTGCCGCGCAGCCCATCGTTCTGCACTCCTATGAACATCCGAAGGAAACGCTGGATGTGAACGTCGGCGGAACGACCAATATCCTGGAAGCACTGAGAAAAACAAAGACCGCCGGGGCTTTTGTCGGGATCACCAGCGATAAATGCTATGAAGACCGGAACATGGTGTGGGGGTACCGCGAAAATGACCCCCTGGGGGGATTCGACCCTTACAGCGCCAGCAAGGCCATGGCCGAACTGGCAATCGCCTCCTACAGAAATTCTTTCTTCCCTCCAGAAAAAATCGCAGATCACAGCCTGGCGATCGCATCCGCACGCGCCGGCAATGTGATCGGGGGGGGTGACTTTGCCGACTTTCGCCTTCTGCCGGACTGCATGAAGGCGCTGATGAACAAGGAAGCCGTTATCGTCAGAAATCCGGCGAGCATCCGGTCATGGCAGCATGTGCTCGTCCCTCTGAGCGGATATCTATTGCTGGGCGTGAAGCTGCTGGAAAACAGCGAGGCGTTTTCCGGCGCCTGGAATTTCGGCCCTTCCGAGATGCAACCGATGACGACACAGGCTGTCGTCGAGCACGCCATACGCTGCTGGGGCAGCGGCGAATGGCGACACGAACCTTCGGCTGCCCCCAGGAAAGAAACGGAAGTCCTCAAATTGAATTGGGAAAAGGCGGCCAGTCAGCTGAACTGGCTGCCCGCATACCCATGGGAGACGGCGGTCACCAAGACCGTCGACTGGTTC
This sequence comes from Thermodesulfobacteriota bacterium, assembly GCA_040755475.1. GTDB lineage: Bacteria > Desulfobacterota > Syntrophia > Syntrophales > UBA5619 > JAKAFS01. Next base: position 9,201 of record JBFMBA010000050.1, on the reverse strand, counting down.
AGGGAATATCACATCCGCCGGTCGGATCCACGATCGGATATGTACCCGGTCTGTGCAACAGACATTCAGGATTACATGAAAGACGCAGCAAGAAAAGGAATGACATGGTGCGAATAATCGATCGCTCGAAGCGATCGTCACAAAATGGCGCAGTGACAGGATCACGGACGATCCGAAAGATTGCCCGGGGCTTTCTCGGGTTTGTCATCATCTTGACCCTGTCCTGCGGCTTTGAAGAGTTCGAAGTCAAATCCTCCGGATCTTCGGGATCGGGCAGCGCTCCTGCTGCACCGACAGAAATGACCGTTACGGCCGGCGACAGGCAGGCGACCATTCAGTGGAAAGAGGTTTCGGGGGCCTCTTCCTATCATCTGTACTGGTCCCGAACCCAGGGGGTTTCACCCACGACTGGGACAAAAATACCCGATATCTCGAAGCCTTACACGCACACAGGCCTGACCAATGGGGCAACCTACTATTATGTCATCACGGCAGCCAATGCGTTCGGGGAAAGCGGACAGTCGGCTGAAGTAACCATCACGCTCAATGATGCCCCGCCTGCACCAGCGGGTGTCGCTGCAACGAGCGGTGCGACTCGCGTGACCATCTCCTGGAATGCCGTGGCAACAGCGCTCACCTACAACCTGTACTGGTCCAATGCACCTGATATCCGAACCGGCGCAAGCACCAAGATCACCAGCGTCACCAGTCCATATTCCCATGGGGGGCTGAGCAATGGCACTCCCTATTACTATGTGGTGACGGCCGTCAATCTCTACGGAGAGAGCAATGTCTCGCAGGAAGTCTCCGCCATTCCCCTCACCGATCCGGCCAATGCCCGCACCCGCGTCGTTTGGGTCCAGGAGATGGGGGACGGGAGTGATCCCGGCGCCACAGGGGGCAATTTGCGTTTGATGGGTCTGGATACGGGGGACGGGCGTGGAGAGCGGGTGATCCTGGGAACGGTGGGGAATTACGCCAAGCCGCTGATCACGCCGCGCGGGGACCGGGTGGTTTATACGGACCGACTGCGCAAGATGGTGTACGTGGTCAACTGGGACGGTACCGGATTGCGGGAGCTCTTTGGCGGTTTTGGGTTGGCGATGTGGCGGGATCCCCGGGATGGTCGGGAGTGGATTTACTATGGTTTGACGGAGACGAAGGAGGAGCATTGTCCGGCGGTTTATCGGACGCTTCTGGACAGCCCCGGCGCCGGGGAGCTGATCTGGAACAGGACGCCGGTGAGTGTTGACAGTTTTCAGTTATCGGCGGACGGCCGGATGGCCGCGGGCAATTTCCCCTGGCCGGATGGAGGTGTCGCCCAACTGCCGAACCAAGGCTGGACGAGGCTGGGGCGCGGCTGCTGGGGCTCGCTGGCGCCGGACAACAGCTATCTTTCCTGGCTGCTCGATGACGCCCACCGTAATATCTATGTGACGAATCGCTCCGGGGACAACGGGCGGATGGTTAATATCAATAATGCGCCCGGCATTGACGGATACGAGATTTACCATCCCCGATGGAGCAATCATCCCCGGATCATGGCGATGACGGGACCCTACAAGGTCGGTACAGGGACGAACCGTATCCTCGCGGGCGGTCGGGAGGTGGAGATCTATGTCGGTCGTTTTAATGCCGGTATCACGGCCATCGAGTCTTGGTGGCGAGTAACGAACAATGACCGGGGGGATTTCTTCCCGGATGTCTGGGTGGCTCCCTGACGATGAATCTTTTTACAGCCTCCGCATACGATCCCTTGAAAATAGTTGTGCACCCGGTGGCATATCGTGTATGTGTGTGCGGTTTTTCGATAGAACCCGGAACTGAAGGAATTTGACGTTCATGCATTGCCGATTCTGTCAGACACCGCTCACGCATCTGTTTGTCTCCCTGGGCTCATCTCCTCTGTCCAATGCCTTTCTGCGCGCACAGGATCTGCGTAAAATGGAGCCCTATTATCCCCTGGACGCCTATGTCTGCGGGAATTGCCTGCTGGTTCAACTCGATGAGTTTGAAAAGCCGGTGGACATTTTCAACAACGAGTATGCCTATTTCTCATCCTATTCGGAGAGCTGGCTGAGCCATTGCCGGCAGTATGTCGACATGGCGGTGAAACGGTTCGGATTGAATGAACGATCATCTGTCGTAGAGATTGCCAGCAATGACGGTTATCTTCTGCAGTACTTCAAACATTACAACATACCCGTTCTCGGCATTGAACCTGCCGCCAATACGGCGGCCGTCGCCCTGGCGAAAGGCATCCCCACGGATATCGCTTTTTTTGACGAGAACTACGCCAAAAAGATGCGTCAGGAGGGACGGGCGGCGGATCTGATCATCGGCAACAATGTGCTGGCGCACAATCCCAATCTGAACGATTTTGTGAAGGGGCTGAAAACAGCGTTGAAGACCGATGGACTGATCACCATGGAGTTTCCCCACTTGGCCAGATTGATGGAAGAAACCCAGTTCGACACGATCTACCACGAGCATTTCTCCTATTTTTCCTTTCTCGCCGTGGAGAGGATATTTGGCAGTCATGGTCTGACGATCTTCGATGTGGAGCAGCTCCCCACGCACGGCGGGTCACTGCGGATCTATGCGGGTCATTCCGAATATCCCGGCAGAGCTTCGTCCTTCAATGTGGAGAAACTCAGGACCCGGGAGTTGGAGTCGGGATATGGAGCGATTCGCCATTATCTTTCCTTCCACCAGAAGGTCCGGTCTGTCAAAAGGGATCTTCTCCAATGCCTCATTGAGCTAAAAAGGGAGGGAAAAAAGATCGTCGGATACGGCGCGCCGGCCAAGGGAAATACGCTCCTGAATTACTGCGGGATCCGTACGGATTTTCTCGATTATACGGTGGACCGCAGTCCCCACAAGCAGAACTGTTATCTGCCGGGAAGCCATGTCCCGGTGCTGCACCCGGACCGGATCCGGGAAGACAGGCCCGATTATGTTTTGATTCTGCCGTGGAACATCCAGGAGGAGATTGTCGCGCAGTTGGCATTTATCCGGGAATGGGGCGGCCGGTTCGTCATACCCATCCCGCAGGTACGGATTCTGTAGGATCATGCTAATAAACATCATCATGAAAAAGCAAACCTGTCTGATCTTGTCCTGTCTTTTGTTTCTCGCCTGCGGAGGGGGTGGCGGGGGTGGAGGGAGTTCGGAATCGAATGCACCCCCGCCGGCGCCGCAAAACGTTCTGCTTGCCGCCGGCAATACCCAGGTCAGCCTCGTCTGGACAGAGGCCGTCGGGGCAACCAGTTACAATATCTACTGGTCAACGGCGGCCGGAGTTAGAAAAAACACCGGTTCGAAGATTTCCAATGTCACCAGTATATATTACCATACGGGCCTGACCAACGGGACGACCATGTATTATGTGGTGACTGCAACCAATCAGTATGGTGAAAGCAGCGAGTCAAAAGAAGTGTCGGCGACGCCGTCGCCTCTCAATCCTCCCCTGCCTCCGTCGGATGTCGCAACACTGGCCGGCGACAGGAAGGTGATCATCCGCTGGACCTCGCGGGAAGCCGGGGAAGCCGCCTCTCCGCACAATATCTACTGGTCGAATAACGCCGGTGTAACGAAGGAAAACGGCACGAAAATATCAGGTGCAGCCAATCCGTATACCCACACCAATCTTACAAACGAACTGCCATATTACTATATCATTACGGGAGTCAACAACTATGGGGAAGGCTTCCCCTCAGCGGAGGTGTCCGCCACGCCGGATCAAGGGAACGTCCCTTCGGCCCCGACGGGGATCAAGGCGGTGGCAGGCAATCGCGAGGCTTTGATCAGCTGGAATGCTGTTGATAAAGCGGTCACCTACAATATATACTGGTCTTTATCCGCCGGTATCTCCAGCCAGAACGGAACAAAACTTTCCAATGTCAAAAGTCCCTATAACCATACGGGATTGACCCAGGGCAGTACCTACTACTACGTGATCACCGCCGTAAATGGATATGGCGAAAGTGCGGATTCGGACAAGATCTCCGCGGTCATACCTGACAGTCGAAAAGATGTCTGCATTGCGCTGGGAGACAGTATCACTGCTGGCGGCTACCTGACAAGTTACGACAGCAGTTATGTTCCCCTGCTTTCTGCCAAGTGGAAAAAAACGGTCATCAACGAAGCCGTAAACGGAGCGCACACCTCATACGGCGCATTAACCATTGATGAAGTTCTGTTTCAACATAATCCCCGTTACATTACGATCTACTTCGGATCAAACGATCTGGGTTTCGTGGACCCAAACGACACGATACGCGACCTGCAATACATGATTGAAAGAGCCAAGAACAATGGTACCATACCCGTGGTGGCAACGATGGGTCCCTTCTTGAATAACTGGGCCTGGAGACAGCCCTATGCCACCGAATTGAGTCGAAAGATACGGCAACTGGCTGCAAGTCAGGGAGTTGCCTGCGCGGATATCGAAGCAGCCCTTGGTGGGAACAGTCATTACATGATTCCCGACGGGATGCACCCCAATGATGAGGGCCATAAAATTATTGCCGACACCTTTTATAACGCCCTGACGCGCTGAGTCTTACCCTCTTTGGCAATGAAAGGAAACAGACAGGGTCATAGCAAAGGAAAAGTATGATAAAGACGCTGATAAACAATATGGTGAAAAAGATTGGTTACGAAATCGTTGCGTATGATAAAGAAGGAATTCCAGGAGATATGGCCGATGAGCCATTCCGGGCAATTTACAACGCATGCAAGGCATATTCAATTTGCTCTGTTGCTGCCATGTTCGCCCTTTATAAATCGATTGAATACATCGTGCGAAACAACATCGAAGGCGATTTAGTCGAGTGCGGCGTTTATAAAGGAGGAAGCGCCATGTTAATGGCGCATACGCTTCGACATTTTCATGAAACCGGCAGGAATATCTACCTGTATGATACATTTGAGGGGATGCCCCCACCAACCGAAGAAGACAAATCAATAACCGGGGATTATGCGGGAGATCTCTTAGATAGGAAAGATAAAACCGCTGATCAGATGCGGTGCATCAGTCCAATTGAAGAAGTCACAAAAAATATGGAATCAACCGCGTACCCCAAAAGAAATATCTTTTGTACAAAAGGAAAAGTTGAGGATACCATCCCGGGAACCGTACCAGATAAAATAGCGCTTTTACGGTTGGATACCGACTGGTACGAGTCCACAAAACACGAATTGGAGCACCTCTATCCCATTTTATCTCACAATGGGATCTTAATCATTGATGATTATGGATACTGGCAAGGGGCGCGTCACGCCGTTGACGAATATTTTGAGGATCACTCCATCAGTACATTTTTAGAACGTGTTGATTCCACTGTCAGGGTTTGTGTAAAAAATGTATGAGACCGAAAGGCCCGCATTTGGTTGTATGCCATCGGATACGATAAAAAAGGATCCCTTGAGTGAACTGTCAATATTTCCCTAAAGCAGCCTGGAAAAGTGGGAAATTCCTCCTTTTGCTGGCTGTTCTTGCTTTGAGCTTGGCACTTCTGTGGGATCAACCACAAACCACAGCAGACACCCATAAATCGGACACAACTGCCACTCTCTCTGAAACAGGCAATCCCTTCGGTGTCCATATCCGTGTTGCCTGGGTTCAGGATATGGGGGACGGTCGCGATGTTGACACAAAAGGCGATAATTTACGGCTGATGGTCCTAGATTCTGCTGATGGAACGGGCGAGCGAGAACTCTTGGGAAAGGGAAACTATACAAAACCCCTGATTACGCCACGCGGAGACCGCGTGGTTTATTCGAATCTGATTCAAAAGAAGATATACGTGGTGAACTGGGACGGTTCCGGAAAACAGGAGCTGTTTGGGGGATATGCTTTGGCGCTCTGGCAGGACCCAAAGGACGGACGTGAATGGATTTATTACGGGTTTGCGGAGATGCAGTATGGGGGCTTCACTTGCCCGGCGGTTTACAGAACACCACTGAACCGTCCTGGCGCGGGGGAGCTGGTCTGGAACAAGGCACCTGTGAACGTGGATAGTTTTCAGCTCTCCACGGATGGTCAAATAGCGGGGGGTAATTTTCCTTGGCCGGAAGGCGGTGTCGCCTATCTTCCGAACAAAGAGTTAAAGATTTTTACCAAGGGCTGCTGGACAGCACTCACAACGGTCAAAGGAAACCCTCTTTACTGGATTTTTGATGGCGCCCACAGAAATCTGACGATCTTTGATCTGCAAAGTAATAAGAAATGGCAGGTTAAAATAAACAGCGCCCCGGGGATAAGCGGTTATGAGGTTTACCATCCCCGATGGAGCAATGATCCATGGATCATGGCGATGACTGGCCCCTACAAGGTCGGTTCTGGGTCGAATCGCATCCTCGCAGGGGGCCGTGAGGTGGAGATATATATTGGTCGTTTCAATAGTGAATTCAGCATGATCGAGTCCTGGTGGCGCGTGACCAAAAACGACCGGGCAGATTTCTTCCCCGACGTCTGGGTCAAGGCTGTTCAAAAAGATAAGCTTTCTACGAAAAAAGGATCCGGTGCAAATCTGGCCTCAACCAAGCAATCCGGTGACAGCACGGCAGCGGGAATAGCAGGAGACAGCCGGCAATTATCCCCTGTGAGAACGTCTCCCCCCGATAAGACATTAAAGCAGTTAATCGTCGAGGCCCGCCTGACCGATCTTTCCGTCACGCCTGCGCCCCGGGACATCGCCCCCTATCGGAAGGCGCTCCTGGTGAACGGCTATGAGGTCGTCCGGGTGGTATCCGGCTCTTATCGCCCGAAGAAGATCATGGTCGCCCACTGGGTGATCGAGGAGGGGCGGATTCTGGCCGAGGCAAAACGGGCGAAGGGCAAAACATACCGGATGGTCCTGGAGCGCTTCGACGACCATCCCGAACTGGAGGGAGAGAGGCTGATCATGGACAGCGACGAGTTCAAGCTGCCGCTCTTCTACGAACTGCGTAAATGATCACCTTATCGATACACAACGAAGCATCCCATCAGATCGGTTTCATGACACTCATGATATCCCCCTCGAGGCGATCGTGAGGCCCGTCGGCTCCCACCTTTTCCTGCACGCCGAGGATTCGCCGTAACGATACGGACATGGTATTCAGCTCCCAGATTTTCATCTTCTACTTTCTGCCCCTGACCCTTCTGGTCTATTATGGACTGCCCCGCCGGGGCCGGCATATGGCCCTGACGCTTCTGAGTTACTTTTTTTACGGCTGGGCGAACCCCCTGTTTGTCGTCCTGCTGCTCGTCTCCACGCTGATCAGCTATCTCTGCGGCCTGAAAATCGCGGGCGAGCGGTTGACGACCGGACCGACATCCGGAACGATCTCGGAAACAGCCGGCGCCGCCGTCCGTCACAAGAAAATCTGGCTTGCCGTCTCCGTCTGCACCAGCCTCTCCATGCTGGGTTTTTTCAAGTACTTCAATTTCGCCATGGAGAATTACAACCTGCTCACGGACGGGGTCGGGCTTGCCCATCTGAAGCTCGAGACGGTGATTCGCGTAACCCTTCCGCTGGGCATCAGCTTTTACACCTTTCAACTGCTGAGCTACACGATCGATGTGTACCGGGGCCAGGCAAAAGCGCTTCGGAATGTCGTGGATTTCGCCTGCTATATTTCCCTTTTCTCCCAGCTTGTGGCCGGCCCCATCATCCGCTATCGCGAGATTGCCGACCAACTGGCCGGCCGGACCCATACGGCGGAAAAGTTCGCCCGGGGCGTGGCGTTCATCAGTCTCGGCCTGGCGAAGAAGGTGCTTCTGGCCAACCCCTGCGGGAAGATCGCCGACGTGGTTTTCGATGCGGGCTCCCGCGGCGTACTGGAGGCCTGGTACGGTCTTTGCGCCTACGCCTTTCAGATCTATTTCGATTTCAGCGCCTATTCCGATATGGCCATCGGCCTGGGGCTGATGCTCGGATTCGTCTTTCCGAAGAACTTCGATTCCCCCTACCTGTCGCGATCCATCACCGAGTTCTGGCAGCGATGGCACATCTCGCTGTCCACCTGGCTGAGGGACTACCTCTATCTCCCCCTGGGGGGCAACCGAAAAGGGTCACGGCGCACCTACATCAACCTGGCCGTTGTGATGCTGCTGGGGGGGCTCTGGCACGGCGCCTCCTGGAATTTCGTCATCTGGGGTGGCATTCACGGCGGTATGCTGGTTCTGGAGCGCGCCCGGGGAAAGCGCGCCCTGTACCACCGGATGCCCGGACCGTTTCGCGTTGCCCTGACCTTTTTTGTCGTCCTGATCGCCTGGGTTTTCTTCCGAGCGCCCGATCTGCCGGCGGCGATGGCCTACCTCGGCAGCCTCTTCGGCCTGGCTGACGTTCAGGCCGGCGCCGGCCTTGTGGGCGGTATTCTATATCAGCCCTATTACTGGGGGACTTTCGGCCTGGCGGCGGTGATTGTCTGGGGATGCCCCCAGACATGGGACTGGACGCGAGCGGTGCCCCTATGGAAAGGGGTGCTGATCGCCCTGGCGCTGCTCGGCTCCCTGGCGGTTCTCATGACGCAGGCTTTCAACCCCTTCATCTACTTCATTTTCTGAGCAGGCACCGATGCGCGACTGGGAACTTCAAGAGCGGCGGGAGGAGATGGCGAAAAGAGAGGCGGGGCATACCCTGATCCGCCCGGCGCTGTCCTGGGGGCTGATCGCCTTTTTTCTGTCCGTCATTTTCGCCGTCCCTGTCGTTCAGCACGTCGCGGAGCTCAGGGATCATACTGCGGGGGAAAGGCGGACGCCTTTGCCCCAGGTCTATGACCTGTTCTCCCTTTTGCCCGCGGCGATGAAGGCTTCGGGCGACACCGGCTCATCCGGTGTGTTCTCCCAGGTTTTCACGGTGAACCGCCATCTCTTGAAAGAAATGAAGAGATTCGAAGAAACCCTGGATGACCGGTCCGTCGTGGGGAAATGGGTTCGGCCGAGGATCCAGTACCTCCTGACGGCGCTCGGAGCGGGCAACGAAAAAGCCTACTGCGGCGTGCCGCCCTGGCTCTTTTACCGCCCCGGGGTCGATTACCCGTCGGGACCGCCCTTTCTCGATCCCGCCCGGCTGAAGCGACGCGCCGCGGGGGGCGAAGAATGGGCCGCGCCCATCGAGCCGGACCCGAGGCCGGCGATCCTTCAATTGAAGCGGCAGCTCGACCAACGAAGGATCGGACTGATCCTCCTGCCGACACCGATCAAGGCGA
>JBFMBA010000049.1:0-9253 GCA_040755475.1 Thermodesulfobacteriota bacterium | reverse complement strand
CTGGCCGCCAATGTGGAACAGATGAACGGGACGGCGCTGGCGGGATATTTTGTCCTGGGGACGAACGGGGAATACAAGGCCCTCTCCGTCGCGGAGCGCTTCGCCGTGCTCAGGACGGTGGTCCAGAACCGGGCCAGGGACAAGGTCGTGATGGCGGGCATGGGATTCGAGAGCACGCAGGAAACCATCGCGATGACCCTGCGGGCGGCCGACGAGGGGGCGGACATGGTCAGCCTGCTGATGCCCCACTTCTTTGCGAAGAAGATGACCCCGGACGTGCTGGCGGGGTACGTCACCGATGTGGCGGATGCGTCACCGCTCCCGGTGCTGCTCTACAACAACCCCTCGGTGGCGGCCGGCGTCACGATCAGGACCGATCTGATCGACCTGGTGAAGGATCATCCCAACGTGATCGGCATCAAGGACAGTTCGAGCGAGACCTACCGGCAGAACCTGGAGGCGGCCAAAGGCAGGCTCTGCGTTCTGGCGGGGACCGCCAATTATTTTCTGGATCTGCTCAAGTCCGGCGGAACCGGCGGGGTGCTCTCCCTGGCGAACGTCTTTCCCGATGCCTGCGCGAAGCTCTACGCCCTGTTCAAGGCGGGAAAGACGCAGGAGGCCGAGGCGCTCAACGCGTCGCTGATCGAACTGAACCACAAGGTGTCCGGTTCCTTCGGCGTGGCCGGTGTCAAGGCGGCGATGGACCTCGCCGGTTTCTGCGGGGGCGTGCCGAGAAAGCCGCTCCTCCCGCTCGCCGGCGGGCAACTGGAGGAGCTGAAGCAATCGCTGGCAAAGAGTCATTTTGCCCGTTAGGAGAGATATCATGGAAAGGCTCAAAGACCAGGTGGCGATCATCACGGGGTCCGGACAGGGAATGGGTCTCGCTATAGCCCGTGCCTGCGCCGGGGAAGGGGCGAAAATCGTCATCACCGACATCAATGAGGAAACGATCCGCGCGGCCGTTGCCGGTCTGAAGCAGAAAGAGGGCACAGAGGCGGTCGGGATCAAAATGGACGTGACGCAAAAAACCGATGTCGAGAGGGGCATCGGGGAGGTGCTCGACCGCTGGGGGCGCATCGATCTGCTGGTGAACAACGCCGGCGGCGCCCTGAACACCCCGCACAGGCTGGCCGAGATCGAGGAGAGACATTGGGACCTGGTGGTGAACGTGAACCTGAAGGGCGCCTTTCTGTGCTGCCAGCAGGCCATACCGGCGATGGTGAAGCAGGGCAAGGGCGCCGTGGTGAACATGTCGGCGCTGGCCGGGCACTGGCGGGCCTCGCTCGCCGGTGTGCAGTACACGGCGGCCAAAGCGGGGATCGAAGGGCTCACCAGGCAGCTGGCCTATGACTTCGGGCCGAGCGGGGTGCGGGTGAATGCCATCGCGCCCACGGTCACCATGACCGGCGATCGCATCAAGGGCCTCTGGGACGACAAGGGACAGGAGGAGAAGGAGAGAATCTTCAACCAGATCCCTCTGCGGCGCCTCGGAACGATGGAGGAGATCGGCGCGGCGGTCGTATTCCTTGCTTCCGACGAGTCGAGCTACATCACCGGCATCACGCTGGACATCTGCGGCGGCCGCTACCTGCGATAAGACTTTTTTTTGAAACTTGGAAATCATGCTCCCTTCGCTCGCTGGACATTTTTCGACCCTGCACCTCCTCGCTTCGCTGCAAAGACGAAACTCGCGCTCAAGCGCTCAGACAGTCGTCTTTGCGAACGCTCCGCTGCGGGGGCAGGGGCCCCAAAAAATCTCCAATGCGTGCTTTCGGGACATGATTTCCAATGTTCTCGAGATAAAGGATGAACGATGATGAAAAAGAGGATAGTCCTCCTGCCCCAACCGATCGAGGCGGAGGCGATGGCGGTTCTGGAAAAGGCGAACGCCCGGCTGCTTGTGGCCGCCGAACCGAAACCCGAGATCGTCGGCCCCCTGATGAAGGAGGCCGAGGCCGTCGTCCTGCGAACCGGCATCCGGATGTCCCGGGAGCTTCTGGCCTATCCGAACGAGCTCATGATGATCTCGCGCACGGGCGCCGGCGTGGACAATGTGGACATCCCCGCCGCGACGGAGCAGGGGATCATCGTGACCTCGAGCATCGGCGTCAACACCACATCGGTGGTCGAGCACGCGCTGGCATTGATCCTGGCCCTCTACAAGCAGCTCTTCCTGATGGATACCGAGGTGCGCCGGGGGAATTTCGCGATACGCTACAAGAACTGCCCGACGGATCTGCGCGACAAGACCCTCGGGATCGTGGGCTTCGGGCGGATCGGCTCGTCGATCGCCCGGGCCTGCCACACCGTTTTCGCCATGAAGATCCTGGCCTATGACCTGCTGCTGACCAAAGATCAGAAGCAAAGCTACCGGGAATGGGTCACATTTACCGATCTGCCGGATCTGTGCGGTCGCTCCGACTGCATTTCCATCCATACGCCGCTCAATCGGGACACGGCCGGGATGTTCGACCGGCGATTCTTTTCGGGGATGAAGAAGAACGCCTTCATCATCAACACGTCGCGGGGGGGCGTCATCAACGAGGCGGACCTCATCGAGGCCCTCAAGGGGGGCGTCATCGCCGGGGCCGGCCTGGACGTCTTCGAACAGGAGCCGCTGGAGGCGGGAAACGAGCTCCTGGCGCTCAAGAACGTCATTCTCACCCCACATACCGCCGCGCTCACCGAGGAGTGCGTGACGCGGATGGCGGTGGCCGGGGCCGAGCGGGTGGTCGATCTGTTCGACGGCTTCGTCCCCGAAAACGTGGCCGATCCGGAGGTCCTGTCGTTGGAGCGATGGAAGACGTTGAAGAAAAAGTGACGATGCCCGATCACCCGCCGCCCCCTCTTGGCGCAATGCGGTGAGATTCGGGGATTGGGAATAATAGGGGCGTGCGAATCTCGCCGTTTATCTGCGCGCCGCCAGGGCAGCCTTGATCCGGGGGATGTCGATCGGGGGCAGGATCGACAAAAGGGCGATGCCCCACATGGGCATGCAGACGGAGGATTCCCAGAGGCTCTCGATTCTCCCTCCGGAGATGATCAGCCTCTGCCGGAAGGACCGTTCCATCACCGGCCCCGGGACGAGCCCCACCACCAGCGGAGCCGGTGGGTATCCGTATTGCGCGTCACGCAGCCTTTCACCCCCGCCCCCGGCATCACCCGGACATCGAAGAAAGCGCTGTTTTCCCCGCAGGCGCCGATCGCGCACAGAACTCAACGGACCGTAATGATGGTGTTCCCCAGGCCCGATCCATCGGGTCGGCCATGCAGGGTCTTCCTTAGCAGGGCTTTTTGAACCTCGACCGAATCGCTGGAAGGATCAAGGGTCCGAAGAAGGTGACCACCGCAAGCAGGATAAAGGCGAGGCTGATCGGTTGCCGGAAGAAGACGGTCCAGTCTCCGTCGGCGAGAATGAGGGACATCCGCAGGTGCGATTCCAGGCTCGGTCCGAGGACGATGGCCAAAAGCATGGGTACGATTGGAAATCCATATTTGTTCATGAAATAGGCCAGGATCCCGAAGGCGAGCATGATGGCCGTGTCGAAGAAGGTGTTGCGAAGACCGTAGGTGCCCACGATGCAGACCACGACGATGATCGGAATCAGTATCCGCTCCGGAACCTTGAGTACGCGAACCCAGAGCTTGATCGTGGAGAGGGAGACGGTGATATTCATGATGTTGGCCACGAGATAGGCCCAGAACACGGCATAGACGAAGTGGGCATTCTGCGAGAAGAGCAGGGGGCCGGGAATCAGGCCATGGATGAGCAGGGCGCCGAGGAGGATCGCCGTGATGGGGTCTCCAGGGATCCCCAGGGTCAGCATCGGGATCAGGGCGCCGCCGGCGACGGCATTGTTGGCGGCCTCGGGCGCGGCGACCCCTTCGGGTTCTCCTTTCCCGAAGCGGTTTCCGGACTTCGATGCCTTCCGGGCGTAATCGTAGGCAAGAAATACACCAATGGGCCCCCCTGTTCCCGGAATGGCTCCCACGCCGGTGCCGATTGCGGAGCCAATGAACATGGACTTGACCAGTTTGACCAGGTTCCGAAGCCTGGGGAGGACGCCGGTCACCTTCTCGTCGTACTGGGGGATGACCGAGCTCTTCCCCGACAGTCCGCGGATGATCTGCGGGATGGCGAACAGGCCGATCATGGCCGGAAGGAAGGAGATCCCGGCCTGAAGTTCCACCGTATCGAAGGTGAAGCGGGGGGTTCCCATCATGGGATCCAGTCCCACGGTCATGATGATCAACCCCACGATACCCGAGAGCAGCCCCTTGATGTTCGACTCCTGGCCGAAACTGCAAATGAGGGTGAGCCCGAGCAGCACGATGGCGAACAGCTCGGGGGCGCCGAAATTCAGGGCGACCCGGGCAATGATGGGCGAAGCCACCCAAAGGCAGATCAGGCCGAAAACCCCGCCGAAGAAGGAAGCGATGACCGCTATTCCCAGCGCTTCGCCCGCCCGACCCTGCTGGGCCATGGCATGTCCGTCGAGGGCGGTGGCGGAGGCCGAGGGCGTTCCGGGAATATTGATCAGGACCGCGGAAAAGGAGCCGCCCGTCATGCCTGAAGCGTAGAGTCCCAGGAGGAGACAGACCGAGGTGATCGCCGAAATCTTGTAGGTGAGCGGCAACAGGAGTACCATGCCGAGGGAGACGGTAAGCCCCGGCATCATGCCGATAAATAGCCCGAAGGTGACGCCGGCGAATGACGCGAGCAGGTTTTCGAAACGAAGAATTTCGAACAGAGCGGTGAATAGCGGATCATTCATGGCTTTGGTTCCGATTTCTAAAGGAGTTTTCCGCCGGGGAGAATCACCTGAAAAACCTTGTCGAAGAAAAAGTAGATGCCAACGGTTGTCAACAGCGAAATGAGGGCGATCTCTTTCCACCGCCGCGATCCCGAACCGATCATCAGGGTGGCGATGTAGACCGGCGTCAAGATAATAAAGCCAAGGTAATCAAGTGCCTGGAGATAGGCGACGGTCAGAACGAGGAAAATCAGCATTTCTTTGATCTCGATCCATTCCACCCGGTACATGCACGTCTCGGACGTTTTGAAAAACAGGCTTTTGATAAGAAGCAGAAGGGAGAGCCCGGTCAGCGCCGCGCACAGGACCCAGGGGAAAAAGTCGATTCCCATCGTATTGGGCAGGTTTCTGTCCGGCAGAGCGGCGGTGAGCCAGGCGTAATATCCCGCAAAGACCAGCAGGACGAAGGCAATGAGGATATTGACCCTTTTCATGCAGCAACCCTTTTCGGGGAGGGGCGGGAATCGCCCCTCCCGGTCGAATGGTATTTGCTAATTCTTTTTGAGGCCGGCGGCTGTCATGACCTCGGCCACCGCTTTATCCTGAACCTTGATATAATCGGTGAAATCCCTGGCGCCCATGAAGGAGATGATAACGCCGTTCTGCTTGCATAGATTGACGAACGCAGGGTCCTCGACCGCCTTTTTCAAGACGCCCTGGAGTTTCTCGATAATCGGCGCCGGGGTTCCTTGCGGTGCGCTTACGCCGCGGAACAGGTCCATGGACACATTGTAGCCCAACTCCTTCAGGGTGGGGACATCCGGAGCGGAGGGATCCCGTTCCGGCGTTGTCACCACGAGAATCCGGGCCTGACCGGCCTTCACCTGGGAGATCACTTCGGCGAAGGGAACGCAGATGGCCGGTACCTCGCCCCCCATCAGACTCACGATGCGCCGCTCGGCCCCAAGGGGGATGTGGAGCGCTTTGATTCCCATGGCCTTCTCCATCATGACCGCGACCATGTGCGTTCCGCTGCCGGTGCCGGCGTTTCCGATTTTCACGCCCGGATTCTTCAGGGCGTAGTCCCGGAACTCGGCGAAGGTCTTCCAGGGGGCCTCTTTTTTTACGGCGATGACCATGCTGTCGAAGCCGACCCTGGCAATGTATGCGAAATCTTCAGACTTGAATTTGACATTGCCGATGTTCGAGGTAGTGGCAACGGAAAGCGAGTTCCAGCCCAGGGTGTATCCGTCCGGTGCCGCCTGGTGCAGGGCGGTGTACATGAGGGCGCCGCCGGCGCCGGGTTTATTGATGGCGACGACCGGCTGGCCGAGCAATTTTTCGGCGGCGGTGGCGAGCGCCCGCCCCATGATGTCCGCCGATCCCCCCGCGCCGAAGGGAATCAGAAGTTGGATCGGTTTTGCCGGATAACTGGCGGCAATAGCGGCATTCGTGCTGAAAACCATTGCCGTCACAAGCAGAATGACCATCAATGTCTTTTTCATCGTAATGTGCTCCTCTCTCTTATCGAAATTATTTTTTTTCTGGTTATCAGTAGTTCTTCTCATCCATACCGGACACCCTTCTGCGTGTCAACCTGTTTTCCCCTTTCGCTGCCAAGCGGTATGTGGCCCGGATCACACCATCGCCCAGGCCTCCTTGATGACCCGCTTGGTGTTGGCGAGAACCGCCTCCGAGGTCTCCTCCGCCAGCAGGGGCCTCACCTCCGCACTGAGAACCGGTCTGTTATTGGGGTCCAGGAGCTTCAGGTCGAGCAGGAGGCGGAAATAGTCCCTCACCTGGGGGGTGTCCACCTCCCCGCCCGGCATGCCGAAGCGGGGCTGAAGATCGCCGTAGCCCGGGTGGCGCCTGTCGCGGAAGGCGGCGCTGCCGATGTGGAAGTGCATGGGGTATGTCTTCACCAGGGGAATCGCCTCCTCGGGGGTCGTCCGCAGAAGCGCAAAATGGGAGAGATCGGCCAGGACGCCGAAGTTCGGGAACTCCTTGTTCACCTCGGCGGCCACGTCGGCCGCATCCTGGAAGTCGCCGATCAGGAAGCACTTGTCCACGTCCTTGTCGAACACCTTCATGTAGATCCCCATGGGACCCTGCTCCTTGGCGTACTGGCAGATCTCCTTGAGCGAGTCGATCAGGATCTTCTTGCCTTCCTCCTTCTTCTCCTCCCCCGGGTGCTTTCCCGAAAAGACCCGCATGCACGAGGCGCCCAGCTGGAAGGCCTCGTCGATGCCGTTTCTCATGGCGTTCAATGCCTTCTTGCGCTCCTTGGGGTCCGGGTCGTTCACGTTGAGCTTCAGGGTGAACATCCTCGGCTGGTTCGCATAGCAGACCTCCATGTGCGAGGTTTCCAGCAGCTTGGTCGCCTCGTGGCGCACCTTGGGGTCCTTCATCCAGCCGACCTCCACGGCCGTCCAGAAGTCATCCTCCACGATTTTCCGCAGCGTCTCCACGATGACTTGTCCCTCCCCCATCGTCGCCTCGGGATAGGCCTTGAAATGAACGATGCCGAGTTTCATGTATTTGTAGATCGAAAAGTTTTCCATAGTGCCTCCTTACCTCTCCATTTATTGCGATGATATCACGGCAAGACGCTGTATATTGGCATCATGCGGCGCGATTTACAGATTTTTCGGGGCACCCTGCCGTCACAGCGGAGCGGCTGCAAAGGCAACTTTCTGAGCGCCGAAGGCGCGAGTTTTGCCTTTGCAGCGAAGCGAGACGGTGCAGGGTCGAAAAAGGTTTCTGAGCGCAAATGATGCCATTGCCGGAGTTCCGCTTTCTTCTCATGACACCTTGACGACCACCTTGATCGCGTCCTCGATCCGCTCGCGGACGTACCTGAAGGCCGTCGGGAGCTCCTCGAGGGGGAAGGTGTGGGTGTGCATCAGCTTGGCGTCGAACTTTTTCTGGTTCATCAGGGCGGCGGCGCGGTGGGTGGCGCTCTTCCCCTCGCCGCGGATCCCGTATAGGTAGATGTTGTTGCGGGCGATCTTCGCCAGATCGACCAGCGCCGGCTCGCCGGGAAAGGCGGCCAGGCAGATCCGCCCGCCGCGCTGCGTCATGTCCATCGCCTCGTTCAGGGCATCGGCCGCTCCCGAGCACTCCAGAACGTAGTTTGCGCCCCTGCCGCCGGTGAGCCGCTTGACTACCTCCACTGCGTTTTCCTTGCGGATGTTGACCACGTGGTCCGCGCCGAGCTGCAGCCCCAGGTTCAGCCGCGCCTCCCGCGTCCCGGTGAGGATGACGGGCTCGGCGCCCAGAACCTTGCCGACGGCGACCCCCATCAGGCCGATCGGCCCGGGGCCGGTGACGACGAGGCTCTCCCCGGCGATCAGGCCGCCCAGGACGTCCAGGCCGTACACGGCCGTTCCGGCGGTGACGATGAGCGTCGCCTCCTCGTCGCTCATCTCGTCCGAGACATGGACCAGCGTGTTGATGTGGTTGACGGCGTACTGGGCGAAACCGCCGTCGGTGGTGAAGCCGTTGGCGCGGTGACCCTTGTCGTGACCCTCGTAGTTCAGGCCGTAGTTGAGGCAGGAGGTGTACATCCCCTGCCGGCAGCGCTCGCAGCGCCCGCACCCGGCGTGGATCTCCACGGCGATCCGGTCCCCTATGGCATATTCGTCCACGCCTGCCCCGAGCTTGACGATGGTGCCCATGTACTCGTGGCCCGGGGTGAAATTCTTGTTGAAGGGGGGGCCTCCCTGGACGAGGGCGGGCAGCCCTTTGGTGATGATCTCCACATCCGTGCCACAGATGGAGACAGCGTCGACCCTCACCAGCACCTCGGCAGGCCCCGGTTCGGGGACGGGTTTCTCGGTGAGGCGAAGCTGTTCGGGATCGTCGAGGACCCAGGCCTTCATGGTCTTGGGAACGGAGAGGTCTTTTACTTGCGCATTGCCTGTCATCATGGTCCTCCTTACTCAGGTTTGATCTGGCTTGCGATAAAGGCGATCTTCGCCGTGTCCTCGGTGAGGTCCGACAGGTAATAGGCGGTTCTGAGATCCGCCCCGATCGCCAGGATGCCGTGCTCCTCCATCAGCAGGACCCGCGCCGCCGGGTATTTTAACAGGCCCGCCTTGACGTACTCGTATAGTTCCGTGGAGCCGGACATGGCGCTCTCGATGCGGGGCACCTCCTTGAGGACGGCCTGCGCCGAAACGGTGACCATGGGAAGCGTCTGCACCCGGTTGGAGTAGGCCGTCGCATAGGGGGGATGGACGTGGGAGACGGCGCCGGCGTCGGGGCGAAGCTGGTAGACCGCCAGATGGAAGGCCGTCTCCTTGGAGGGTCTCAGACCGCAGGGATTTTCGATGACGGCCCCGTCGATCGTCATCAGGAGGTTGATCTCGGGTTCAATATCCCCCAGGCAGATGCCGGTCGGCGTGATCAGGACGGTGTCCGTGCCGGGGACCCGCACGCTGTTGTTTCCCCCCGTGCCGCTGACGAGCCCGCGATTGTATGCCCGTCGCGAAAACTCG
>JBFMBA010000048.1:0-6967 GCA_040755475.1 Thermodesulfobacteriota bacterium | reverse complement strand
GTATCCGGGGGGAGAAGAAGATTACGGGCGATGATCAGAAACGGGTCGTGACGCCCTGCGATGCCGCCAGATATGGTGCGGACTTTCTCGTGGTGGGCAGACCGATCCGGCACGCGGCGGATCCTGCCGGCGAGGCGGATGCCATCGCCGGGGAGATTGCCCGGGGGCTGGCACTCAGAGACTGACAGTACTGAAACTGTTAGGTGAAGCCTTTGACACTCGGATCCCGGGAGCGCGCATTGGAGATTTTTCGGGGCCCCCTGCCGCCGAAGCGTAGCGCCCGCAAAGACGATTGTTTGAGCGCGAAGCGCGAGTTTCGTCTTTGCAGCGGAGCAAGGAGGTGCAGGGTGGAAAAATCTCCGGCGCGCGGAGGGATCACGATTTGCAAAGGCCTCGAAGTAAGATCTGATCGAGAGGCGTCATGCAGGTGATCCACGGCATCAATCCTCTCCTGGAAATGTTTCAGTCCGATCCAACGCTGCTGGACAAAATCCTGATAGCGGACGGCCGGGGCGGCGAGGCGCTGCGGAAGATCATGAAACTCGCCTCGGACCGGGGGATCCCCGTGGAATTCACGGAGCGCAGAACGCTGGAAAAACTGGCGCCCGGCCGGACACACCAGGGGGTCGTCGGCCTCTGCCGTGGGCACACCTATGCCGGCCTGGACGATCTGCTCGCCAACCGACACCCCTCATCGCCCTACGACCTGGTGGTCATCCTGGACAGCGTCACCGATCCGCAAAACCTCGGCTCCATCATCCGGACCGCGCACTGCTGCGGGGCCAACGGTATCATCATCCCGAGCGACCGGGCCGCCCCCGTCACGGCTTCCGTCGTCAAGGCCTCTGCAGGGGCGGCCTATCGCATGCCGACGGCGATGGCGGTCAATCTCGTCCGGACCATCGAATATCTGAAAGACAAAGGCTTCTGGATCTACGGCGCCGACGGCACAGCGGAGACGTCCTTCCGTGCGCCGGATTACCGGGGGCATATCGGGCTCGTTCTTGGAAGCGAGGGGAGGGGCATCCGGCCCCTGCTCCGAAAAAAATGTGACTTTCTCGTCTCGATTCCCATGCGGGGAGAACTGGCTTCGCTGAATGTGTCAGCCGCGGCCGGCATTATCCTCTATGAGATTCTCAGGAAGTGGGGGAAAGGGGCCTAGCGATGCCGACATTCGTATGGAAGGCGGAAACCAGAAAAGGCGAGACAAAGAAAGGCGAGCTCGATGCCGCCAACGAGGCGGCGGTCAGGGGGCAACTCCGCCGGCAGGGGTACCTGTCCATTACCGTAAAGAAAAAACCCAAGGACCTGCTGGAATACGTTCCTTTTCTGAAGCAGAAGGTTTCCGAGAGGGATGTGGTCGTTTTCGCCCGGATCTTTGCCACGATGATCAACGCGGGGCTTCCTCTGATCCAGTGCCTCGATCTGCTTCAAAAGCAGGAGCAGAACCGGGCTTTTGCCAAAGTGATCGGTTCGATCAAGGAAGACATCGAAGGGGGATCCACGTTGACCGATGCATTGAAGAAGCACCCCAAGGTGTTCGATGATCTGTTTGTCAATCTGGTGGCGGCGGGGGAAAGCGGCGGTATCCTGGACGTGATTCTCCAGCGTCTGTCCGGCTACATGGAAAAATCGATGAAACTCAAGAGCAAGGTGAAGGGGGCAATGACCTACCCCGTCAGCGTGCTGGTCGTTTCGATCGGCGTGGTGGCCATACTGCTGTTGAAGGTGATCCCGGTCTTCAAGACGATGTTCGAGGGAATGGGCTCGGCCCTGCCGGGTCCGACCCAGCTGATCGTGGACATCAGCCGTTTCGCGCAGACCTATTTTTTCCACATGGCGATCGCTGTGGCGGTGATCCTGTATGCCTTCAGGCGGTACTATGCCACCGAGCGGGGTCAGCTTGCAGTCGACGATCTCATTCTGAGATCTCCGGTCTTCGGTCCGCTCCTGAAGAAAGTGGCCGTGGCCAAGTTCACCAGGACCCTTTCGACGATGATGGCGAGCGGGGTTCCGATCCTGGAGGGGCTGAGCATCGTCAGCAGAACGTCGGGGAACAGGATCATTGAAAACGCCCTGATGAAAACCAGAAAAAGCATCAGTGAGGGGAAGACGATCGCCGAGCCGCTCATTGATACGGAGATCTTTCCTCCCATGGTGGGGCAGATGATCGCCGTCGGGGAGGCCACGGGGGCCCTCGATACGATGCTTATAAAAATCGCCGATTTCTACGATGACGAGGTGGATGCGGCGGTCGACGCGATGACCGCCCTTCTCGAACCCATTATGATGGTCTTCCTTGGCGGACTGATCGGCGCGATGATCATCGCCATGTACCTGCCCGTCTTCCAGATGGCCGCCGCTGCGGGATAGGGCGGAGACATGGTTTCCAGGTTGTGTAGAGGGCTTCGGCCATGGGTAATAAAATGGTCGGGATGGCGCGATTTGAACGCGCGACTCCTGCGTCCCGAACGCAGTGCCCTACCAAGCTGGGCCACATCCCGACCCGCTCTTTATAACCCAATTCGGTCAGGGATGTCCATCTTTATTTTCTGGCGCCGGGAGGGCATCCGGGCATCGTGCATGAAAACGGGATTGTTTTTTAGAGCCCCGCATGGTAGACTGGGGAAAATCGGGATACCCGGGGGAAATTCGTGATTATCTACGATCTGCGATGCAAGGACGGCCACAAGTTCGAGGGGTGGTTCAAGGACAGGGACTCCTTTGAGAAGCAGAAAACCGGCGGGCTGCTCACCTGCCCGGCCTGCGGAAACACGGAAGCGGCGGTTGTCCCTTCGTCCGTGGCCATCATGGGGAAAGACAGCCAGTCCGTTGGCAAAGACCCGGCGGTCCGGCCCTCGCCGCTGAAGATCCTCCAGGAGGTTCGCGAGTACATCCATCAGAACTTCGATGACGTGGGCGATAAATTTGCCGAGGTCGCCCTGCGGATTCACCATGGCGAGGAAGACAGAAGAAACATCCATGGGACGACAACCCAAGACGAAGAGGAAACATTGCGGGACGAGGGCGTACCGTTTATCAAGGTGCCCTTGCCGGAATTCGATGCATAGCGGGTGATGGGTCCAAGCGGCTTCCGCCGGTCTCCCTCCCACAGCGAGCGGGAGCCCCGTAAAAAAATTCCTTGACAAATCTGCACATAAAAATTAGTCTCTCAGTTTGGTGTGGCACCTAAATGCCCCCCCAGCGGAGTGCGCGGGCCGGTGCCAGTTCTGTCAAACACCATGGGTATTGAGTAGTTGGGATTGCTGGCGTAGCTCAATCGGTAGAGCAGCTGATTTGTAATCAGCAGGTTGCGGGTTCAAGTCCCATCGCCAGCTCCAGGAGGATTTCCGCATGCATGGAGGGGTTCCCGAGCGGTCAAAGGGAGCAGACTGTAAATCTGCCGGCGAAGCCTACGGAGGTTCGAACCCTCCCCCCTCCACCATTGTGTCGTTTGTTGCGACGGGAGACCGCCCGCGGGGCAACAGGGGCAGGTCTTCGGGTCTTTGATCATAAGCGGGAGTAGCTCAGTGGCTAGAGCGTCAGCCTTCCAAGCTGAGGGTCGCGGGTTCGAATCCCGTTTCCCGCTCCAGTTTGATTGTCAGGAGCGGCATGGTTTGCCTGATCGCGCCGGTCTGTTGGCGGCAAGCGGTGAGCGATCGTGACAGAGATGGTCTTGGCGCGGGGATAAGGCGGCGTTTTTTCGGGGAAACCGGCCCACGTAGCTCAGTCGGTAGAGCACATCCTTGGTAAGGATGAGGTCACCAGTTCAATCCTGGTCGTGGGCTCCATTGATGTAGGGTGATTCGAATGAGAAATATCATTACCTTGGCCTGTACGGACTGCAAGCAGCGTAACTATACGACGACCAAGAACAAGCGTACCATGCAGAATCGGCTGGAAATGAAAAAATACTGCAAATTCTGCAGGTCCCACAAGGTGCACCGGGAGACCAAATAAGCCGCCAGAAAGGCGAGATGCGGCGCGAATCGAACGGACAGGCCAGTAGCTCTAATGGATAGAGCGCCGGACTCCAAATCCGGATGCTGGGGGTTCGAGTCCCTCCTGGCCTGCCAGTTTGATCAGCCGAAACCGCGCAAGGATAACCAGGGATACCCTATGGATAAGATAAAAGCGGTTATTGAGAAGGCGAAGCAGTTTCTGGCGGGTTCGAAAGCCGAGCTGAAGAAGGTGACATGGCCGACGCCCAAGCAGACCCTCGCTTCCACATCGATTGTCATCATCGTGGTGATCATCGTCTCGACCTTTTTGGGTATTGTCGATTTTGGCCTGACGAAGATCGTCAAACTCGTGCTGGGATAAATCCAATGGCATTCAAGTGGTACGTCGTACATACCTATTCCGGTTTTGAAAACCGGGTGAAGATCGCTCTGCAGGAGAGGATCGACACAGCGGGAAAACAGGACTTTTTTTCCGATATCCTGATCCCGGAGGAGGACATCGTTGAACTGGTCTCGGGGGAGAAAAAGACCTCAAAAAGGAAATTCTTCCCCGGCTATATCCTGGTGCGGATGGAGCTCAACGACGATACCTGGCACATTGTGAAGGACACCCCGAAGGTCACGGGCTTCATCGGCAGCAAGGACAAACCCTCGCCCATTCCGGACAAGGACGTGGAAACCCTCAGGACCCGGATCGACGAAGGGACGCTGAAGCCCAAGCCAAAGTTCAAGTTTGACGTGGGAGACCATGTGAGGATTATCGACGGGCCCTTTACCAATTTCGACGGGATCATCGATGAGGTGAAGCCGGAGAAGGGGAAGCTGCGCGTGATTGTGAGCATCTTCGGACGTTCGACACCGGTGGAGCTGGATTTTATCCAGGTGATGCAGAGCTGAGAGATGCGCGGGGCGGCGACGCATCGTGACAGGATGCGGGCGGAAAAAAGCGCGTCGATACCATAGATGAAACAGGGTGATGAGAATGGCAAAAAAGGTAATCGCGAACATCAAGCTTCAGATCAAGGCAGGCAAGGCGACACCGTCACCGCCGATCGGCCCGGCGTTGGGCCAGCACGGCGTCAACATCATGGAGTTCTGCAAGGCTTACAACGCCCTGACACAGAGCCAGGAAGGGATGGTCGTTCCGGTGGTCATCACGGTGTATGCGGACCGGTCCTTCACCTTCGTGACCAAGACGCCGCCCGCTTCCGTGCTGCTGAAGCAGGCGGCAAAAATCGCCAAAGGGTCCGGTGACCCGAAACGCGACAAGGTGGGGGCGGTGACGGCGAAGCAGGTCCGGGAAATCGCGGAGCTGAAGTACAATGACCTCAACGCCGTGGACATCGACGGCGCGATGCGGATCGTCGAGGGGACGGCGAGATCCATGGGGATTGAAATCACGGGAGGATGACCCGGGGTCGTTGAACGCGGCGCAGGGTCGAAAGGCTTTCCGTATATACACAAGGGCCACCACGGGGGGCTTCCAACCCCGAACGCTGGACCCGATATGAGGGCGAGTCATGGCAAAAAAAGGCAAGAAATATCTGGAGGCGGCAAAAAAAATCGATGCGGCAAAGCGCTATACCGTTACCGAGGCAACGGAGCTGGTGGTTGCCTGCGCGCGGGCGAAATTCGATGAAACCGTGGCCGCCGCCGTTCGGCTGGGGGTGAACCCCGCCCATGCCGACCAGATGGTCCGCGGTTCGGTGGTCCTACCCAACGGCCTGGGAAAATCGGTGCGGGTGCTGGTGTTCGCCAAGGGCGAGAAAGAGAAGGAGGCCCTGGACGCAGGCGCCGACGTGGTCGGGTCGGATGACATGGTGGAAAAGATCAGGGGGGGATGGCTCGAGTTCGATCGGGTCATAGCCACACCGGACATGATGGGAAGCGTGGGCAAACTGGGAAAGATTCTCGGGCCCCGCGGTCTGATGCCGAATCCGAAGGTGGGGACGGTCACGTTTGACGTGGGCAGGACCGTGAAGGAACTGAAGGCCGGCAAGGTGGAATTTCGCGTGGAAAAGGCCGGCATCGTCCATTGCCCGATCGGCAAGGTGTCCTTCGGGGCGGAGAAGCTGAAGGAGAATTTCATCGCCCTGGCGGAAATGATCATCAAGCTGAAGCCCGCATCCAGCAAGGGTATTTACATCAGAAGCGTGTCGCTTTCCGCCGTCATGGGTCCCGGGGTGAAAGTGGATCCGCTTGCCCTCCGGAATGTCTGATCCCATGGCCCGCGGGTCGTGCGGTGTTCGATAGAGTAGGGTCTGAGACAGCAGGTACAGGAAGTTTAATCGAGTTCGCTCGGCCTGCCGAGACGCAAAGGGATCGTTTGGGTCAAGGGTATTATCCTGTATGCTGCGCTGTTCTCTGACGTTCGAAGGTGCTTCTTTCGGAAAGTGTAGGAAAAACAGAAGGAAAGGGGGGTAAGGATTGGATCGGAGAACGAAGGAGCAGGTTGCAAGCGAGCTTCATGAGAAACTGAAAGATTTCAAGCTGGCTGTTCTGACCGGTTACAGCGGCATGGATGTGGCGAAGATGACGGCTTTGAGGGTAGCCCTGCGTAAATCCAACGCAGAGCTCAGGGTCGTGAAAAACTCGCTGCTCTCCATTGCATCGCGTGACACCAGTTTCAGCGCCTTGGAAGGGAGCTTCAAGGGTCCCTTGGCGGTGGCCATCACCTATGACGACGTGATTGAGACCACCAAGGCGCTCGTGGACTTTGCGAAGAAGAACGCCAACCTTGAAATCAAGGCAGCCATGATGAACGGCAAGATCCTCAGCAGAGATCAGCTGACCGTTCTGGCCGATTTACCGAGCCGTGAGGTGCTGATCGGCAAACTGCTCTCCCTGATGGTCGGGGTGCAGACGTCGCTCGTGAATGTTCTGAGCGGTGTGCCGAGGAACTTTGTGCAGGTCCTGGATGCCTATCGGGCGAAGAAGGCTTCAGAGAACTAATCATCACATACAGGAAGGAATGGAAAAATGGCGAAAGATATAACCAAAGAGGA
>JBFMBA010000047.1:0-29790 GCA_040755475.1 Thermodesulfobacteriota bacterium | reverse complement strand
TTGATCGCATCGGGCGCGAGATTGAAGACCACCGGCATGTAGGTGCTTAGCCCCACGCTACTGGCGAAGGAGGTGTTGAAGAAAGCGGCGCCGTAGTCGTAATTGAACTGGGCCGACGGGTTATTCTTCAGCGCGTCCACGTAGTTGTTGTTGGTCTGCCAGGACGCGGCGCCGAACTCGCCGTAGGGTCGCGTGACGGCGCCGCCCGGCGAGAGCTGCCGCTGACCGGGGGAGAAGGTCAGCTCGCTGGCGTATCCACCCTCGGTGCTCCAGTCGTATATCACATGGCCTGCGGTGAGGACCATGTGGGGGGTGACAATGGCGCCCGAGCCGCGGTAGTTGCGATTAGATGGATAACTGACTCCGATATAGCCCACGGTGTTCCAGGGATAGCTTTCCGTATTGGTGACGCGGGTCCGGTCGTCGGTTCCGACGACACTTTCAGGGCTCGCCGGCGGGATCCGGTCCGGGTCGACACCTGAACGGCTTCCCCTGCCCGGATAGGCGGGTGGAGCGGGCTTGTCCGGCTCGGGGGAGGCGGGGCCCTTGTCGATCTGGAAATTGTCGGGGAGCTTCGGCGTTGCGGGCTTCCTCTGCAGACGGGGATCGCCGGGGTCGAGGATTTCCGAAACGCCCGGAGGCGGCGCCTGCTCGCGCCATCGCGACGAGTTTTCGAGCAGCGTCCTGGCCTCGCCGGCGGACAGCGTCCGCTCTTCCGGTTTCTTCAGGACGATGCAGAATTCCCCCCCCTCCCCGAGGTCATATTCTTCCCATTTGTGGAACACGCCATCGATGTACTGCAGCACCACCCGGGCCGGACTGCGCTGCTCGATATTCGCGGGGCAGCCTTTCACGCCCGCAAAGAGCGCCTCCAGCCGTTTCTGGCTTTCGATCTGGGCGCTGACCGTCGTGAATAGCGCAAAAACGGAGGCGGCCAGAATCAGGGCCACCAGAACGGGCACCGCTTGCTTCCTGAGTGAAAAATGTTGACGCACAGAGCTGAATCCCTTTCGCATAGAACTCTCCTTTCCGAATCGGTGACGTTTCCTAACCAGGGTGGTTTTCGGTGACGCCTTGAAGGGCTTCCTGCGGTCACGGCCGCCTATGCCCCTCTGCGATCAGCCATCAAGCACCCTCCGGCGTGAACATACGCCCGGCCATGCCCTGTGTCAATGAAATAGGCCGGACTGACACCCGGGCCGGTCGATGGAAAAAACCGCTAGGGCGAAGCGGGTCGCTTCTGGTACAATGGGCTCCACACCACCTTGCAGCAAAGGCCGATATGGTGATTCAAACAAGACAGCGTGTCCGCAAGGGCCTGATCCTTTTTTCTTTCTTCCTATTCCCGGCGGTATTCTATTATCTGTCCCCCGTTCTCATTCTGGAGGCATCCGCCGAAGGCGTCATCAACGGCAGTTTTGTCGTTTTTACGGGCCTGTTTGTCAGCGCCCTGGTGTTGGGTCGCGCATATTGCGGGTGGGTCTGTCCGGCCGCCGGCTGCCAGGAAGCCATGTTTTTGGCCCGGAACAAAAGGGTTGTCCG
This sequence comes from Thermodesulfobacteriota bacterium, assembly GCA_040755475.1. Lineage (GTDB taxonomy): Bacteria > Desulfobacterota > Syntrophia > Syntrophales > UBA5619 > JAKAFS01. The sequence continues at coordinate 28,248 of JBFMBA010000047.1, read as the reverse complement.
GGGTGACCTCGTCAAATGGATCATCTGGGTTCCCTGGGTGACAGCGATCGCACTGCTTGCAGCCGGTTCCGGGGGGTATCGGGAGGTGGATTTCTTCTACCGGACGACGTACGGCCTGTCGATCGGCGATCTTCAGTCCTTTGTCACCTACCTCACCGTTCTGCTGCTGCTCATTGTGTTGCCCGGTTTTTTGGCGGGGAGAAGGTCCTTCTGCCACCATCTGTGCTGGATGGCGCCTTTCATGATGATCGGCAGATTCCTACGAAACCGGGTAAAATGGCCCTCGCTGCGGCTCGCGGCCGATTCGGCTAAATGCGTCCACTGCCGCCGCTGCACCGAACATTGCCCCATGAGCCTGCCTGTGGAGGAGATGGTCGAGAGAAAAAGGGTCGAGCACAGGGAGTGCATTTTATGCGGCACCTGCGCCGACGGATGTCCGGAAGGGGCTCTTTCACTGGTGTTTCACCCGGGATGATGGACAAGCGCCGTGCTGGCATCCCTGTTCAGAATCGTGTAGAAAAAGGGCACGACCGGCGGGCGGATTGCGGCTCGGCGGGGCGGGCGGCGGTGCCGTAACGGCATATGAAAATGAAACCGGGCAAGAAGGGAGGAATCACATGACGACGAAAAAAACGATTCAAGTCTTTTCGGATTACATCTGACCCTGGTGCTACTTCAGTACCGGGCGTATTGAAAAACTGCGGAAGAACTTCGATGTGGACATCCAGTGGAAAGCCTTTCCCCTTCACCCCGACACCCCCGAGGAGGGGCTCTCCCTGGAGGTGCTCTATTCGGGGATGAACCGGGATCCCGGTGAGGTGAAGGCCCGCCAGAGGCGGGCGGCCGATGAGCTGGGAATCCCCCTGGGTGACCGGACGATGACCTACAACAGCCGGCTCGCCACCGAACTGGGCAAGTGGGCGGAGAGCAAAGGGAGGGGGGACCAATTCCATCATATCGTGTTCCGGGCCTATTATGTCGATGGGATCAACATTGCCAAACCCGGTGAATTGATCGCGATGGCAAAGGCGGCGGGGCTTCCCGAAGAGGAGGCGGCACAGATACTGAAAACGAGATCCTTCAGCGAGGCGGTCGATGCCGATTGGGCACTTGCCGCGCGGCTGGGAATCTCATCCATCCCGACCTTCGTCGTTGACGGCTGGTCCGTGGTCGGGGCGCAGCCCTACGAGATCCTGGAAAAATTCCTGACGGACCATGGCGTCAAAAGGCGAAGCTGAACCTCCTGAAAGATGGTGAGGTTGTGAAGCCCGGAGACCGGTTCCCGCCCCGTTGCGGCCAATCAGCCATTGACGTACGGGAGGGATCTTTCGTGGCCATCGAACCGCTCGGGTAGGCGGACCGCGGCCGATCAAAAAAACGGAGGCCACAGGGGGCCTTTGCGCCGATCCGATCAGGCGAAGGAGTCTTGCGCCGCCGGGAATTGCGTGGGTTCCTGCTGAAGCTTGCTGCGCTTTTGCTCGTACATCTTCTTGTCGGCAGCAGACATCAAATCATCGATCGATTGAAGGTGTTCCGGTTCTTTGCAGGCGCTGCCGATGCTCAGGGAGAGTAGGAAGTCCCTTTGCTCCTGGGCATTGTGGAGTTCGATCTGCTGCTGCAGCCGGTCTTCGAACAGATGGACGCCGCTGTTTTGGGCAATGGTCCCCAGTACCGCAAATTCATCGCCCCCCACCCGCGCGATGATATCCGATTCCCGGAACGCCTTCTTGAGGATCGATGCCACTTCGACCAGTGCCTTGTCCCCCTTCTTGTGACCCAGATTGTCATTGATTGATTTCATCTTATCCAGATCGGCGAACATGAGCATGAGCAGCGGTCCCTCCTTGGACCTTTCGGCCATCCTGATCTGCTGCTCCGCAAGGGCCATGAATCCTCTGCGGTTGTACAGCCCGGTGAGAGGATCGGTAATGGAGAGGGACAGGATCTCGGCGGCCATCCGCTTGTGGGTATTGATGAAATACTGGGTGAAGGCCCCATAGCCGAAAAAAAGGATCAGGGTGATCCACAGCGTGGGCGTATCGCCGAGCTGGAGCGATTCGATGCGCCAGTAAACAAACGCAACACCGGCGGAAATGATGATCAGCCCGTAATTCTGAATGATCGCCAGGATTTTATTCTTCTTCTCCATAGGTCCTCTCTCCTGTCGTTGGAAGGGTTCGGCATGAATTGCCGCTCAACGGACGTGCCGCACGGATCAACGGTAAGGGGGATGGACGACCTGTTATTTTTCTTTGGAGTGATGACGTATCCGGGCATGACCGGGGATCCCGCCCGCTCATAGGACTCGAGGTGCCGGGCTTGACTGCCGGTACCATTTGCGCGACGCAGCAGTAGTTCGTTATAAAACGGGTCACCTGTTTGCCTCACGCCTAGATGCGCCCTGGGCAGCGCATCCCGCAGAACCGCCTGGCCAGCGGGACAGGATGCCCTTCGACAGGGGCCCTTTCATCCGGGAACCCGGTTTTGCGTCGGGATCCCCGCGGCGAGCCCCGTAAAAGAACCGCTATAACCATAACACAGCAGACAACCCCGATCAACACATTTTCCATTGCGTCGTCACTGTGATGACGGCCGGCTGCCCGATGTTCGAGGGAATTTCCACCTTCCGCGACCGGAAGCGCACCCGCAAACCACGCCCTTCGGCCGGGGGGGTGCCGCTGTCATTCCGGGAGGGGGGGCCGCATCCGCCCGTCGGCGACCTCGCCGTCGATGGCCCGACGGAGCATCGCGGTGAAGGCGGCGGCTGCAGGGACGGGGTCGCCGCGCTGCCCCGTCTCGGCGATCAGGCGGACCAGGGCGCTGCCGACGACGATGCCGTCCGCCAGGGGGGCGATGGCCGCCGCCTGGGCCGGCGTGGAGATACCGAAGCCGACGGCCACGGGAAGGGTCGTCATCGGCCTGAATTTGCCGATGGCATGTCCGATCTCCTCGATTCGCGGGGCAGCGGTTCCGGTGACGCCCGTGACGGAGATGAAATAGACGAATCCCGCCGCACCCCGAAGAATCCTGCGGGCCCTTTTCGGAGCGGTCGTCGGGGCGATGAGCGAGATAAACGCCAGTCCCGCCGGATCGGTCCAGCGGCGAAGCTCGTCCGACTCTTCGGGGGGGAGGTCGACCACAAGGATGCCGTCCACGCCGGAAGCCGCCGCATCGGCTGCAAACCGCTGCGTCCCGTAGCCCAGCAAGGGGTTGTAGTAGCCGAAAAGGACGATCGGAATTCCGCATGTCCGGCGAAGGGAGGCGATCATCGCGAGGATCTTCTCCAGGGTCGTACCTCCCCTGAGGGCGCGCTGGGAGGCGGCCTGGATGACGGGACCGTCCGCCGTCGGATCGGAGAAGGGGACGCCGATCTCCACGATGTCCGCTCCCGCGGCCTCGAGCGCCGGGATCAGGCTTGCGGTGGCTTGCAGCGTGGGATCGCCCGCGGTCAGGTAAACGACCAGTGCCTTTCGCCCTTCTTGTTTCAACGTCCTGAATCTTGCTTCGATCCGTCCCATTATCCCGTCACCTCCCCGCGCTGCGCGATGGTCTCGGCGTCCTTGTCTCCCCGGCCGGAGAGGTTCACGATGATGATCCTGTCCTTCGCCATGGCCGGCGCCGTTCTGATGGCATGGGCGACGGCGTGGGCGCTCTCCAGGGCGGGTATGATCCCCTCCCGGCGGGAGAGGGCGACGAACCCCTCCACCGCCTCGTCGTCCGCCACGGCCACGTAGTCGGCCCGGCCCGTATCCCGGAGCCAGGCATGCTCCGGACCCACACCGGGGTAGTCCAGGCCGGCGGCGATCGCGTAGGCGTCCCGGACCTGTCCGTGCTCGTCCTGGAGCAGATAGGTCTTGTTCCCGTGAAGGACGCCCACACGCCCCGCCGTGATGCTCGCCGAATGGAAGGGCGTGTCGAGCCCTTTTCCCGCCGCCTCCACGCCGGTCATCGCCACCGGGGTGTGGGCAAGAAAGGGATAGAAAAGCCCCAGGGCGTTGCTTCCCCCGCCCACGCAGGCGATGAGCAGATCGGGAAGCCTCCCCTCCCTTTTCAGGATCTGCCTTTTTGCCTCCCGGCCGATGACGCTCTGAAAATCGCGGACCATGACCGGGTAAGGGTGCGGGCCCGCCGTGGTCCCGATGACGTAGAAGGTGTCCCGGACCGCCGACACCCAGTAGCGCATCGCCTCGTTCATGGCGTCCTTGAGGGTCGCCGTGCCGGCGGCCACGGGGACGACCTCGGCTCCGAGGATCCGCATGCGATAGACGTTGTGGGCCTGCCGCCGAATGTCTTCCTCGCCCATGAAGATCCGGCACTCCATGCCGAAGAGCGCCGCCGCCGTTGCCGTCGCCACGCCGTGCTGGCCCGCCCCGGTTTCGGCGATCACCTTTGTCTTTCCCATCCGCCGGGCCAGGAGGCACTGGCCGAGCGTGTTGTTGATCTTGTGCGAACCGGTGTGCCCCATATCCTCCCGCTTGAGGTAAATCTTCGCGCCGCCGAGGGCCTCGGTGAGTCTCCGGGCCTCGTACAGGGGGGTTGCCCGCCCGGCGTATTGATGGAGATAGCCGGAAAACTCCCTTCTGAAGGCGCTGTCCCTCCGGGCCGCGCGATAGGCAGACTCCAGCTCCAGCAGGGCGGGCATCAGCGTTTCTGCCGCGTAACGCCCTCCATACACTCCGAAATGTCCCTTTCTGTCAGGCAGTGTCCTCTTCAATGATTCATCCGTCCTTTCCGAAGATGGGTGTCGCCCCGGGCGCGCCGCCCGGGCGGATCGTCCCCTGGGTGCTCCCCCGAATCATCCCTATGATCCGACGTATCCGGTCGTGATCCTTGATCCCCGGGGCCTGCTCGCAGCCGCTGTTGATGTCCACGGCGTGGGGGGCGACGGCGGCGATGGCTGCCTCGATGTTTTCCGCGTTCAGGCCGCCGGCGAGGATCAATGGATGCGACTCCCGAATGGCCTTCGCCACGTTCCAGTCGGACCGCTTCCCCGTCCCCCCGTAGCGGCCGGTCTGCCGGGCGTCGATCAGAAAGGCCCGCACTTCGTAGGCGTTGAGCGCTGCAATCTCCCCTGGCGTGGGGGGGGAGACGGCCTTGATCATGCGCCCGGGCGGGAACCGGCGGCAGTACGCGGGGGATTCGTCGCCGTGCAACTGGATCAGATCGAGGCCGCACGCATCGGCGGTCTGCTCCACCATCTCCCCGTCGCCGTTCACGAAAACGCCGACCGTCGCCACGTCGCTGGGTAGACGCGTGATGATGGCCCTTGCCTTCTCGGGTGTGATCCAGCGGGGGCTTGCGGGATGGAAGATGAACCCGAGGGCGTCCGCCCCGCACTCGGTTGCGCAAAGGGCGTCCTCGAGGCGCGTGATCCCGCAGATCTTGATTTCGGTACGGCAGTCCTTCATCGTCCCAGCAGCTCCCGCATCTTCGCCCCTCGGTCCGGGGCGGCGACCAGTGCCTCCCCGATCAGGAAGGCCCGGACACCGGCCTGCATGAGGGTTTCGATCTGAGCCCGGGAGTCGATTCCGCTTTCGCTGACGACGGTCCGATCCCCCGGGACGAGGGGCGCGAGCACCCGCGATGTTTCCACATCTGTTACGAAGGTCCGGAGGTCCCGGTTGTTGATCCCGATGATCCGGGCGTCTGCGCCGAGGGCCATCTCCAGCTCCCTGCGGTCATGGATCTCCACGAGCGATGCCATGCCCAGCGATGCGGCGAGATTGCCGTAGTCCCGCAGCTCTCCCGCGCTCAGGACGGCGGCGATGAGCAGCAGTGCGTCGGCGCCCATGGCCCGTGTCTCCAGGATCTGCCAGGGATCGACGATGAACTCCTTGCGGAGGACCGGCAGTGCGACGGCGCCCTTGACGGCGGCCAGGTCGGCGTCGCTTCCCCCGAAGAAGGCCCCGTCCGTGAGGACGGAGACGGCGGCCGCTCCGTAGCGTTCATATTCCGCGGCGGTCAGGGCGGCATTCACATCCCCGCGGATCGTTCCCCGGGACGGGGAGCGCCGCTTCACCTCGGCGATCACGGCGCAGGAGCCGCCCTCCAGCGCCCGCCGGAAATCCCGGGCCGGCGGTGTTCCTTGAAGGGTCCTCTCCAGGACGGCTCGGGGGGTCCTGCTTTTCCTTTCCGCCACCTCGCGGCGCTTAACGTTGATGATGTCGTCCAATATCAAGTCACGATCCTCAATTGTGAGCGCGTTGAAAATCAGGCTCCCTCCGCACGCTGGACCTTTTTCCACCCTGCACCTCCCCGCTTCGCGGCGGAGCCAGGCGGCCCCGAAAAATCTCCACTGCGTGCTTCCGGGACACGATTTCCAAGTGATGCAAAGGCTTCATTGTAGCTTCCGTGCAACAGGGAGCAGAGACAAGTGCGGAGCCGCCAGTCAACTGTTGCTCCGCTCTATCAGCGCCTGCAGCTTCTTGAGCGCGGCGCCGCTGTCGATCGAGTCCGCCGCCGCTTCTGCCCCTTCCCGGATCGTCGGGGCCTTTCCCCCCGCCACGATGGCCAGCGCCGCATTGAGAACGACGATCTGCCTGCAGGCCCCGTGCCGTTCACCGCTGAGGATCTCCGTCGTGATCCGGGCGTTCGTCTCGGCGTCACCTCCCCGGAGATCGTGGGCGGGGTAGGTCTCACCGAAAAGCTCCTGGGGATCGATGTTGTAGGTCGTGATCAGCCCCTCCTTCAGCTCGGAGACCCGGGTCTCGCCGGTGACGGTGGCCTCGTCAAGGCCGTCGGCGCCGTGGACGATGAAGGCGCGCTTCGTTCCCAGGTTTTTGAGGACGCCGGCGAACATCTCGGTGAGCTTCGGGTCGTATACCCCGATGAGCTGGGAGGTGGCCCCGGCGGGATTCGTGAGCGGCCCCAGCATGTTGAAGATGGTCCGGATGCCGATCTCCCTGCGGGGACCGATGGCGTACTTCATCGCCCCGTGGAGCCGGGGGGCGAAAAGGAAGCCGATGCCGACCTCCTGGAGGCACTCCTCGATGATCTCCGGGTCCGCGTCGATTTTGACGCCAAGGGCCTCGAGGAGATCAGCGCTCCCGCAGCCGCTGGAAACGGACCGGTTGCCGTGCTTGGCCACCGTCAGGCCGGCCGCGGCGACCACGAAGGCGGTGGTCGTGGAGACGTTGAAGGTGTTGCTTCCGTCCCCTCCCGTGCCGCAGGTATCCACCACGACCGGCGCGCGCGCATCGATCCGGGTCGCCATATGCCGCATCACGCGGGCCGCTCCGGTCACCTCCTCCACCGTTTCTCCCTTCATCCGCAGCGCGGTCATGAAGGAGGCCATCTGGGCGGGCGTCGCCGCTCCCTCCATCACCTCCGTCATGATGGCCGTCATCTCGCCCTCCCGCAGGTTTTCCCCGCGGACTGCCTTGGCGATCCCTTCTCTGATCATGGTCAATGCCTCCTTTTTCGATCGAGCATTTTGAGGAAATTTCGGATGATCCGCTTTCCGCCCGGCGTCAGGATCGATTCCGGGTGAAACTGGATACCCTCCACGGGCCATCTCTTGTGCCGAAGCCCCATGATCTCTCCCTCCCGGGTCTCGGCGCTGATCTCCAGGCAGGCCGGGAGGGTTTCCCGCTCCACGAGCAGCGAGTGGTAGCGGCCGGCGGGAAAGGGGCTGGCCATCCCCTCGAAGATCGTCTGCCCGTCATGGAGAATAGGGGAGGTCTTGCCGTGCATGATCCTGCCCGCCCGCACAATTCTGCCGCCGAAGGCGCTGGCGATGGCCTGATGGCCGAGGCAGACCCCCATGATGGGGATACGGGGGTGGAACATCCTGACCGAGTCGACGGTGATCCCTGCCTGCTCAGGCGAGCACGGGCCGGGGGAGAGGAAGATCGCCTCGGGCTTCATCGCCTCGATCTCCACGAGAGAGATCTCGTCGTTTCTGCGGACGGACACCGCTTCCCCGAGCTGGCCCAGGTACTGGACCAGGTTGTAGGTAAACGAATCGTAGTTGTCGATCATCAGTATCATCGCTGCAATCCTTTCATCTTCCACTCCTTGTTCCCCTCCCGCCAGGGGAGCGGGAGTTGACTGGTTACATCCTCTTTGCGCGACATGGAAATCATCTCCCGGGAGCACGCATCGGAGATTTTTCGGGACCCCTGCCCACGCAGCGCGGCGCCTTCCCGGAAAATGGGGACAGCTCCCTATTTTTTATTGAAAATAGGGAGCTGTTCCTCATTTTCCAGGGAGCTGTTCCTCATTTTCCTGTCCCTCATTTTTCGTTCAGCGAAGCGAGGAGGTGCAGGGTCGAAAAAGGTCCAGCGTGCGGAGGGAGCATGATTGTAAAGCGCACGTTGCAACGCCGTCAAAGTTCAAATCCGCTCTCCGCCAGTCGGACCGCCTGGACCATCCCCTCTGCCTTGCCGAGCGTTTCCCTGTATTCCGTCTCCGGGTCGGAGTCGGCCACGATTCCCGCGCCGGCCTGGAGATAGATTTTCCCGTCCCGGATCAGCATCGTCCGGATCGTGATGCAGAAATCCATGTTGCCGTCGTAGCCGAAGTAGCCCACGGCGCCGCCGTATGGCCCCCGCCGGGAGGGCTCCAGCTCGGCGATGATCTCCATCGCACGGATTTTCGGCGCCCCCGACAGGGTCCCCGCGGGAAAGGTGGCCCGGAGGACGTCGAAGCAGTCCCTGCCCGGTGCGATCTGCGCCCGGATGTCCGAAACCAGATGCATGACGTGGGAGTAGCGCTCCACGGCCATGAGCTGCCCCACCTGGACGCTTCCGATCCGGGCAATCCGCCCCAGATCGTTCCGGCCCAGGTCGACGAGCATGACGTGCTCCGCCCGCTCCTTGGGGTCCTGGAGGAGCTCGTCGGCCAGTGCCCGGTCCTCCTGTTCGTTACTGCCCCGCCGCCTCGTCCCGGCGATGGGTTTGAGTTCCGCGATACCCTCCTCGAGGCGGACCATCACCTCCGGCGACGAGCCGATCAGATGCATTCCGCCAAGGCGCAGAAAAAACATGTAGGGCGACGGGTTGACGTGGCGAAGCGCCCGGTAGAGATCCACGGGGTCAGCCTCGCTATCCCGCTGAAACCGCTGGGAGATGACCGCCTGGATGATATCCCCCGCGGCGATGTACTCCTTGGCCCTGACGACCATCGATTTGAAAGCATCGGGAGTCATGTCGGGCCGGAAGGGCAGAGGCGCGCTCCGGCGGGACGCCTCGGGTTTCGCGGGACGGGGCGCCTTGAGCAAATCGGTCATGGCGTCGACGCGGCGGAGGGCCTTTTCGTAGACTGTGCGCAGGTCCTGTTCGTCATCGGTGACGGCGCAGGCGACGATCTTGATCGTGTGCCGGACGTTGTCGAACACCACAAGCGAGTCGGTGATCATGAAGACCGCATCGTCGGTCGGAAGCGCTCCCGCAGCCGCTTTCGGGAGCTTTTCGAAATACCGGACCATGTCATAACCGAGAAACCCCACGGCGCCCCCGGAGAACCTCGGCAGACCCTCCACGGGGACCGGCCGGTATTCGCCGAGCAGCTCTTTGAGAAAACGCAGGGGATTGCCCCCATGGGGGTGGCGTCTGGCACCGCCGTCCCGCTCGACGATGATCTCGCCGTTCTGTACGCGGAAGATGGCCGACAGGTCCGCCCCGATGAAGCTGTATCGCCCCCATTTCTCGCCTCCCTCCACGCTCTCCAGCAGAAACAGATGGGGGCGGTCCGCCAGTTTCATGAGGGCGGTGACGGGTGTTTCGGTATCGGCGAGGATCTCCCGATAGACGGGAATCAGGTTGCCTTCCTTCGCCAGCCGGACGAACGTTTCAAAGTTTGGCGTGTGCATGGGCCTTTCCTTTTTTGTGATGGCTGCCACGAAAAAAGGCCGTGAATCATCACGGCCTTTCGCTTCTCTGGGAAAACAAAAAAGCCGTGGGGTCCCGAAGAGGTCCCCACGGCTTTCATCGATATCGCGTCATCTGGTCAGCAGCGGACAAACCTCCCCGTTGTTTTGTTCCACCACCACCAGCTGTTTCCTGATCTGCGCATTGTCACACCTTCATGGCTTTGCAAAAAAGCGGCTTCACACCTAACAGCTTTTTCCCCGCCTGTCAATCATATTTTCGCGTCCCGTTTGTCGCGTCGAGGAAACCTGACCGGCAGGGGAGGCGCCTTGGACGAAGCACCCTGCGCGAAGGGCAAGGGGATGACGGAAGGGGGTGAACTCCCGTTTCGGAAAGCGGGCCCTCCGGGTGCGTTGTTTCACTCCGTCCCCCGCTCGATCCTTTCGCAGACGGCGCGGGTCACCTCCTTTGTTCCGTGGGGTCCCCCGAACTCCATGGGACGGATTTCGCGGGAGGCATAGCCTTCCTCGACGGCGCGCTCCAGCCGGCGGGCCGCGGCCACCGGAGCCGCCGTACCGTGGCGGTTTCCCAGCCAGTCGAGCATCATGGCCGCGGACAGAATCATGGCCGTCGGATTGGCCCGCCCGGTTCCGGCGATGTCCGGCGCGCTGCCGTGGGAGGGCTGGAACAGCCCGTGATGCTCGCCGATTTCGGCGCAGGGCGCCATGCCCATCCCGCCGATGATCCCGCCGCCCAGGTCGGACAGGATGTCGGCGAACATGTTTTCTGCGACCAGGACGTCGAACTCCCAGGGTTTCCGCACCAGGTCCAGGGCCATGGCGTCGACGTAGTGGTATCCCGCGGCAATGTCGGGAAAGCGGCCGGCCCGCTCCGTGAAGATCTTCCGGAAGAAGGCGTAGGCGCGAAACACGTTCGATTTGTCGACACAGGTCACCCGGCCCCGGCCGCCTTTTTCCTTCCGCTGGCGGGCGAGAGTGAACCCGAAGTCGAAAAACCGCTCGCAGTTGGACCGGGTCAGCACCAGGGTTTCCCTCGCCTCCCGGTCGTCGATCACCTCGCCCTTTCCCCGCGAGGCAAAGAGCCCCTCGGTGCATTCGCGCAGGATGACCAGGTCGATCTTCGCCGCGCGCGGGTCGGCCAGCGGGCCCGGCACGTTGGGATAGGCCTTCACGGGCCGGACGCCCGCGAAGAGGTCGAACTCCACGCGCATCCTCAGATGGGGGGCGATTTCGGTCCCGTCGGGGAAGCGGACATCGGGCAGCCCCATGGCGCCGAAGAGAATGGCGTCGGCCCGGCGGGCGCTTTCGAAAGCCTCGTCGGTGATGTCGATGCCGGTCTGGCGGTAATGGGCGGCGCCGCCCGTCAGCAGCTCCGGGAAAAGCCGGAATCCGCCCGCTTTGCGTTCCAGCGTCCGCAGCACCTCCAGGGCGGCATCCATGATCTCATGCCCGATGCCGTCGCCGGGTAAAACGGCGATGCGAAAATCGCTCCGGTTTTCCATCCTGTTTTCTCCTGTCGAGGGAATTTCAGCGGGGCGCTCCGGCCGCCGCCGGCATCTGTCACCCCTGCATCCCCCACCGCCTGACGGTCCGAAGTTCGATGTTCCGGAAGATCAGGTTTTCCACTGCCAGGCCGATGAGGATCACGCAGAACAGCCCCGCGAAGACGCTCGGGATCTCGAGCTGGTTCTTGTTTTCAAAGATGAACCAGCCCAGCCCACCCTGCCCCGCGCTCACGCCGAACACCAGCTCCGCGGCGATCAGGGTGCGCCACGCAAAGGCCCACCCGATCTTGAGCCCGGTCAGAATGCTCGGAAAAGCCGCCGGTATCAGAAGCCGCAGGACGTAGCCCAGGCCGTGCAGGCCGCAGTTCTGCCCCACCATGCGCAGGGTGCTCGAGACGGCCCTGAAGCCCGAGTGGGTGTTGAGCGCCACCGGCCAGAGCACCGAGTGGACCATGACGAACATCAGGCTCGGGTTTCCCAACCCGAACCAGAGCAGCGCCAGGGGCAGGAGGGCAATGGCCGGCAGGGGGTTGAACATGGCGCTGAGCGTCTCCAGCAGATCGGTTCCAATCCGGGAGATGACGGAGAAAGCGGTAAGCACCGTCGCCAGGGCGATGCCGGCTGCATAGCCCATGAGCAGCACCCGGATCGAATAGGCCACCCGTTGGATCAGCACGCCCGAGGTAAAACCCTCCGCGAAGGCCGAGACCGTTGAGCTGAAGGTGGGAACCAGCAGGGGGTTGTTGATGATCCGGGCGTATCCTTCCCAGATCATGCCGAGAAGGATCAGCAGCAGGGTCTTGCGCAGGGCGCCGTTGTTCCAGGCTTTCTCGCTGAAGGAAAGAGGCTTGGCCACCACCCCCAGCGCCTCCGGCGGGAGGGTCTGGAAGCGCCTGTCCGGGCGATCGGGAAGGGTCATCTTCTCGGGAGCGTTGCTCTGGCCCATCACGGCTCCTTCGTCTCTTCCACCTGATCCGAAAAGAGCATCTGGTGGATCTGGTCTTCCAGCGATTTGCGGCGCAGGGCGTCGGCTTCCCTCCTGGGGACGCTGTTCAGCTCTGCCTTGACCTGGCCGGGGTGTGGCGACAGCAGCAGGATTCGGTTGCCGATGATGACCGCCTCGGGGATCGAATGGGTGACGAAAAGGACGGTGAAGCGCGTATCGTCCCAGAGCTGGAGAAGCTCGTCCTGCATCTTGCGGCGGGTCAGGGCATCCAGGGCGGCGAAGGGTTCGTCCATGAGCAGTATGGCCGGCTCCATGGCCATGGCCCTGGCAATGGCCACGCGCTGCTTCATGCCGCCGGAAAGCGTGTGGGGATAGGCATGGGCGAACCGGGTGAGGCCCACCTTGTCGATGGACTGCAGGGCGCGCTCCTCCGCCGCCCTGCCCGACAGCAGGCCGCTGGTCTGCAGGGCGAAGGTCACATTCTGCTTCACCGTCTTCCAGGGAAGAAGCTGATCGAACTCCTGGAAGACGATCATCCTGTCGGGCCCGGGCTTCCGGATGGGCTCGCCCCGCAGGCGGATTTCGCCCTCGACCGGGGTCAGGAACCCGCCCACCGCCTTGAGCAGGGTCGACTTCCCGCATCCGGAGGGTCCCAGCAGGACGAAGCGATCCGACTGGTGAACCTGGAAGTCGACGCGGTAGGTGGCGGTGACCACATGGTCGCGCGTTCGGTACTGGAGCGTGACGCCCTGCACGTCCAGCAGCGGCGCGCGGTCTGATTCGACGTCCATGGATTCCCTACTTTCCCTTCTGGCCGGGAAAGAGGAGGTCGCTGAAGGATTCCGCCTTCACCTTGATCGAGCCGATCCTGTACATGAAATCCACGATCCGCATGTCTCCATCGGGGGTCCTGCCGACATTGTATTCGTTGCCCGGCGCGGTCATGATCTTCAGGATCGCATCGACGGAGCTCTTGTCCTTGGTCACCCGGATGTATGTCTCGGCCGCGGCCCGCTTGTCCTTGTTGATCAGGTCCGTGGCTTCCTGCAGGGCGGCCAGGTACGCGCCGTAGGCTTTGGGGTTGGCGTTGTAGAATTTGGTGGTGGTCGCCACGACGTTGAAGTTGATGGGGCCGACGATATCCAGCGAGCTGATGACCTGGTGGAGGCCGGGTTTTTCAAGCTCCCGCTGGAGAAAGGGGGCCGAAGCGAAGTGGCTGGTGATCTCCCCCGCCCCGGAGAGCAGGGCGGTCATGGCGTCGGGGTGGGTCATGGAGACGGTGAGGGGGTCCAGTTTTGTGTAGTTGGCCATTCCGAACTGCTTGGCCGCCGCCATCTGGAGCAGGAGGGCCTGGTTGGAAACGCGCACCGCCGGCACCGCGATCTTGTGCTTTTCCGTGTAATCGGTGATGGACTTCACCTTGGGATCACGGGTGATCAGTGCCAGGTGGAGGTGGTTGAACCCGGCGGCCCCTTTCACCTCAACGGGCGTGCCCTTCGTCTTGGCCCAGATGATGGCCAGGCCGTTGGTTCCGAGGCTGCCGAAATCGAGGTTCCCCGAAATCAGGGCGTCGTTCATCACGTCGCTCGACCGGAACGTGGACCAGGAGACCTTGATGTCACCCAGACCCGCCGCCTTGGCGTGCTTTTCCACCAGTTTCAGGTCCTCCATGATGATCATCTGGAGGTAGCCCAGTCCGTACTGCTTGGCCAAACGCAATTCCTTGGTCTCTGCCACAGCCCCTGTGGAAAAAGCCAGGACCAGCATACACCCCACCACACCCGAATTCAGGATCCTCTTCATGATCGGCCCTCCCTTTTTTTGATTGATTGGAACTGACGCGTGAACGGCAATGACGATATGTAAAGGGTTCCGGCATGTCAAGGAGAATTTTGCACCCGAAACCGCCTTGACAAGGATACGCCGTTTTCCTATAGTGGGCCTGTCATTCCGACGGCTGCGGGTCGGGCGCTGCGCCCGCGAGGGAAGGCCGCCCCGACGGCCTGCCGGGGACGAGAGATTTCACAGGCGATCACCTCTTTCATGTGTACGGGAAAACGGGGGCATCCCATGAGAGCTTTTATTTTCGGTGCGGCGTTCCTGTTCCTGCTGACCGCCGGTGCGGCGGCCCAGACCACCGTCGTATCGACCCAGCTGCGTCCCATCGAAGAGGCCCAGAAGATGCGCACCGTGCTTCTGAAGGGAGCCGCCGATCCGGTCCGTTTCATTCCCGAGGATCCGAACACCTACCAGACGCGAATGCAGGCGGAGCTGGCGGCGGCAAAGGGAGAGGTGCACGCCACGATCGCGCTGGAGGGCGAACTGGAGCCGCTGGACGCCATTGGAGGGCTGTCGGATGTCGATGACGTGATCGCACAGCTGTCGACAAGCCGGGAGTTTTCTGCCGGATCGCTGGCCCTGGCGAAAATGGGCGGCCGGGCCTTTCGGTTCGTTCCCTTCCTGACCAATACCTACATCATGGTGGCGAACAAAAAGGCCCTTCCCTACCTGCCGAAAGGGGCCGATATCGATCGCCTCACCTGGGTTCAGCTGATTGAATGGTCCAAGAACCTCAGGCAGGCCACCGGTTCGGCGAAGTTCGGCCTGCCGGCGGGTCCCAAAGGTTTGCTGCACCGGTTTTTTCAGGGCTACCTCTATCCCGACTACACGGGCGGTCTGGTGCGCACCTTCAGGACGCCTGACGCCGAGCGGCTGTGGACCGATCTGAAAGAGCTCTGGCGATACACGAATTCGCGCTCGACGGCCTACAGCTTCATGGAAGAGCCTCTCAGAACCGGCGATGTCTGGATCGCCTTCGACCACACGGCGCGCCTGCTGCCGGCGCTCAGGGAGAGGCCGGGGGAGTTCGTCGCTTTTCCGGTGCCCGCCGGTCCGAAGGGCCGCTACTACATGCCGATCCTCGCGGGCCTGGCGATCCCGAAAAACACGCCCGATCGCGGCGCGGCGGTTCGTCTGATCGACCACCTGACACGGCCCGACATCCAGGCGCTGGCGCTGAGGGAAGTGGGGTTTTTCCCCGCAGTCCGGGCGGATGTGGGACGGCTTTCCCCCGGCATCCGTGTCGCGGCCGATGCGGTTTCAAAGACCTTCGGTGCCGGCGACGGCAGGGCGGCCAAGATACCCGTCGGCCTGGGCGCACGCAACGGCGAGTTCAACAAGGTGTTCATCGATACATTCCAGCGCATCATTGTGCGCAATGAACCGATCCCCGCCGTGCTGAACCGGCAGGCCGATGCGCTCCGGGAGGTGATGAGGGAGGCGGGCGCCCCCTGCTGGGCGCCCGATGAAAGCTCGGGCGGCCGGCCCTGCCCCGTCGAGTGAAGCTGCGGAGTGAGAATCGTGAAAGTCGGGCGAAGTCCGGAATGGGTTGCCTATGGCTTGATCGCGCCGAGCGTGGTTTTTCTGGCGCTGCTGTTCCTGTGGCCGCTCACCGAAACGGCGCTCATGGCCTTTCGCGAGCCCGGCCGGGGCTGGACCGCCGTGCATCTGCGCAAGATGATCGGCGACCTCAACTTTACGGTCTCCCTGAAGAACACGCTGCTGCTGGTGGCGGCCGTCGTTCCGGTCCAGCTGGCGCTCGCCCTGGGCATGGCGTCCCTGCTGGACCGGATCCCCCGCGGGCGCTCGGTTTTTCTGTACATCTGGACCGTTTCCCTGGGGATATCGGATCTGGCCGCGGGTCTGGCCTGGCTGAGCATCCTGGGCGACCGGGGCTATTTCAACACCATCCTGCACATGGCCGGCATCGTGGACCAGCCGGTGAACTGGCTCAGCTACCGCCATCCCCTGGCGCTGTTTCTGTGCATATTCATTGCCGAGGTCTGGCGCGCCACGGCGATCGTCCTGGTCATCGTGGTGGCGGGCTGGCAGCTCATCCCCCGGGAGTACGGCGAGGCGGCCGAGGTCCTCGGGGCCTCGCCGTGGCAGAAGTTCCGCCGGGTCACGCTGCCGCTGCTCAAGCCCACCGTACAGTCGGCGCTGATCCTGCGCACCGTGCTCGCCTTCGAAGTGTTCGCCGTGGTCTATGCCCTGGCCGGGCGTGATTTCCCGGTGCTGGTGGGGGAGGCGTACAACTGGCAGGGCGCCTATCAGAACACCCACGTGGCCTCCGCCTACGCCCTTTTCATTCTCACGATCTCCATCGCCGCCACCTTCGTCTACCTCAAGGCGCTGAGGGTCCGCCGGGAGACGCTCTCATGAAACGTTCCGCAGAGCGTCAATTCTGGATGGCAAGCGCGCTCGCCCTGCTGTGGCTCATGCCGGTTTATGCGATCGCGGTCAGCGCCCTCTCGCCCGAGGCGGACCTGCTGGCCTGGCCAAAATCCTGGCTGCCGGCCGCACTGTCCTGGGAGACGCTGCGCTTCTTCGTTCAGGTGGCGGGCGTTTGGGACGCGGTGATCAACAGCGCGATCGTCGCGGCCCTCACCATGGTCTTTTCCATCGCCCTGGGCGCCCCTGCCGGGTATTCCCTGGCCCGGTTCCATTTCAAGGGACAGAACCTGTTCCGGATGCTGATCGTGATGACGCGTGCCTTTCCCCTGGCCATCCTGTCGCTCCCCCTGGTCACCCGTTTCATCAGTGTGGGCCTCTACGACACGCACCTGGGAGTCGCCCTCGTCCATACCGCGCTGGCGCTCCCCTTTTCCATCCTTGTGTCGTCCAGCCTCTTCATGGGGATCCCCCGGGAGCTGGAGGAGGCGTCCTGGACGCTGGGGTGCGGCAAGATCCGGTCCTTTGCCCGGATCGTTCTGCCGCTGGCCCTGCCGGGCCTTGCCGCCACGATGATCTTTGCCTTCGTGGTGTCCTGGAACGAGGTTTTTGCCGCCAGCGTCCTGACCCTGAATCAGCGCACCCTGACGGCCTTTCTGTTTGCGTCCCTGGAGGAGTCACCCCTGCATTTCCGCCTGGCGGGCGGTTTCTTCCTGACCGTCCCCTCGCTGGTCTTCATTTTTGCGGTTCGCAAGTACCTCTTTTCCATGTGGGGCATTTCGGATAAATGAGCGACATCTGCGTCGAGGCGATTCAAAAGGCGTTCAAAGGGCAGCCGGTGCTCCGGTCCCTCTCCCTGGAGGTGAAGGACCGCGAGCTCTGCGTCCTTCTGGGCCCCTCGGGTTGCGGGAAAACGACGCTGCTACGGATCATCGCGGGGCTCGAGGCGGCCGACGGCGGCTCCGTGTCCATCGGCGGCTCTCGGGTGGACCGTCTGCCTCCGCAGCGGCGGAACCTGGCCATGGTCTTCCAGAACTACGCCGTCTTCCCCCATATGACGATCCGGGAAAACATCGCCTTCGGTCTCCGGATGAAAAAGGCTGCCGGCGACCTCACGGAAAAGAGGGTTCAGAGCGCCGCCGAGATGATGCAGATCGGCAACCTGCTGGACCGCTACCCGGGGCAGCTGTCGGGCGGTCAGCGGCAGCGGGTGGCCGTGGCGCGGTCGCTGGCCGTGGAGCCGGACGTCCTGCTCATGGACGAGCCGCTGTCGAATCTCGATGCACTGCTGCGGCTGGAGATGCGGTCCGAACTCAAGGCGCTGCTGAAGGAAAGGGGGGTCACCACGATCTACGTGACGCACGACCAGACCGAGGCGCTGAGCCTGGCCGACCGGATCGCTGTGATGCATTCGGGCGGGATCGAGCAGTATGACCGGCCGGAGAGGATCTACCGGTACCCCGCGACGGTCATGGTCGGTGGATTCATCGGCACGCCCCCCATGAATTTTGTCTCCGATCCGGCGCTCTTTGCCGGTCTCGGGGCGAGCCCGCCCGACGGGGCGGTGAAACTGGGCATCCGCCCCGAGGATCTGCAGATCGACGCCACGGGGCTCAGGACGCGGGCCCTCGTCGTCGAGATGCTCGGGGCAAGCCTGCAGATAACGGCCAGGCTGGGTGACGGGCTGATCCGTGTTTCCGTTCCCGCCGGCAGCCCCGTCCTGTCGGGACAGGAGTTCGGCCTGAGGGCCGATGGGGACAAGTGCCGCTGGTATGATGCGGGTGACCGGCTGATGGGTGAAGGCGGACCCAAAGAGTAGGCGCCTGGCATCGGCAGCGGGCAAGGCCGCCATCGGTCGGGACCGGCCCCTTCCTTCAGGGTACCGGTTCGAACCCTCCCCGTACGAACCGGTCCCGGACGGGCGGGGACAACAGGAACGCCAGAAATGACCGGGCCGCCTCCGGATGGAGGGTGCTCTCGAGCAGGATTCCGGCGTAGGTAGTCATGGACTGCAGGCTGCCGGGATAGGGCCCGACCAGGTCGACCTCCTTCACGGCGAGGATCTCGCTGATCTGGGTCACGCCGAGGGCGACGGCGGTCGATAAGGCCATCCGCTCCATCGATGCCTTGCCGCCGCCGGCGGTCCGCCCCTTCCTCCGCACTTCGCCGCCGATGCCCAGCCCGTCGGCCACCCGCAGGAGAGTGGCTCCGGCCGTGCCGATCCGGGGATCGGCATGGTAGATCTCCTCCGCTGCCAGAAGCGCGGCTTTGAACGCTTCGGGCGTTTCGACGGCAGGATGGGCGGCGCCTCTGCGTACGGCGATGCCGCCGCCCACATGGCCCAGCGGGACAGCCGTGTCGGGTCTCACCAGCCCCCGGGCCCCCAGCTCTTCGATGACTGCGGGCGTGACGATCGCCAGGTCGGCCGGCTCACCGGCGAAGATCCGCTCCCGGATCGCCCCCACGGGCGCGTAGGCCAGCCTGGCTTCCAGGCCGCTGTTCCTTTCAAATGCTCCGGCCACATCCCGGATGACCGCCTCGGTCGCTCCCGCGGCCAGGATGGTAAGCGCCGCTCCGCTCATAGCCTGCCTCCCCGGCGTTGCCGCCGCGTCCGGTAGATCAACATCACACTAAAGACTTGGCAAAAAAGTGGCAAACTGCGGGAATAGCATCAGCAAAATGATGATCGCCAGCAGCACGATCCAATAGGGAATCGCGCCCCGGAAAATCTCGGCCAGCTGTACGCTCTTGTCGGGCGCTGCCGCCTTCACCGTGAACACCAGGATGCCGAAGGGCGGGGTGAGCAGGCCGGTTTCGACGGCGAGGATCCCCATAATGGCGAAGGCGAGCGGATCGAATCCGAGATGGGCGGCGATGGGTGCGAAGATCGGCACCGTGAGCAGGATGATGGAGATCGAGTCGATCAGGCAGCCGAGCACGAACCAGATGCCGACCATGATGAGGAGGATGCCCCAGGGGCCGGCGCCGGTGCTCAAGAGCACCGCCTTGGCGGCTTCGGTAAATCCTGTCATCGACAGCACGCGCGAATAGAGCTGCGCGCAGAACAGAAGCAGCAGCAGCGGACCGCAGGTGCGGCCCACGTCGAGCATGACATGCCAGACTTCGCGCGGCTTGATGCCCTTGATGACCGCCAGGATGAGTGCGCCCACCGCCCCCACGCTGGCGCCTTCGGTGGGCGTGCAGACGCCGAGCCAGATCGCCGCCAGGACGCCGGCGACCAGCAGGATCACCAGCAGGGTGCTGAACAGCATGGCGCCGATCGGGCCGGCCTCGTCGGTCGTGTCGGCTGTGTTGTCCGTGCCGGGCGCCTGATTCAGGCGGCCTTCGCCGACCAGTTCGGGCTTCAGGATTGCCGCGATCACCACATAGAGGATCATGCCGCCGGCGGCGACCAGTCCCGGGATGACACCGGCGAGGAACATCTTGCCGATCGACAATTCGGTCAGGATGCACCACACGATCATCAGCACCGAGGGCGGGATCAGCATGCCCAGGCAGGCGCTGCCGGCGACCGTGCCGAGCGCGAAATCGCGCCGGTAGCCGTAGCGGCGCATTTCCGGGTAGGCGATGCGCGAAAAAGCGGCGGCCGAGGCGATGCTCACGCCGGTGACGAAACCGAACAGCGCATTGCTGATAATGGTCGCGACGGCCAGCCGGGCCGGCAGCCAGCCGCTCAGCCGGTTGGCCAGGGCATAGATGTCGCGCGCGGCGCCGCACTTGGCCAGCAGGTCGCCCATCAGCATGAACAGCGGGATGACCGCGAAGACATAGTCCCTCAGCGCCTCATAGGCGGTGTTGGCGATGAACGTGCGCACCACGGTCATGTCGCCCTGCATGAGGTAGATGCCGATGGCGGCCGTGATGCCGAGCGCGATCGCGATGTGCACGCCGGCGAATACCAGCGCGAGCACCGCGGCGATGATAATGATCATTTCATAATGGCCGAGCATGGGGCAGCCTTCTCACAGAGGGGTTTGCGTCTGCGGATCGGGTTCGGCCCGGCCGGTCACCAGCCGACCGGCGGCGGCAGTCCCGATTATCAGATAGGTAAAGACGACGAGCGCCGAGCCGATCAGCACGATGACGCGCGCCGGCCATGCAGGCACCCGCAGCGCGCCTTCGCCTTCGTATTCGCCGCTGGCGATGGCATGCAGCGTGGGCTCGGCGCTGCCCCAGACGATCAGCCCGAAAAACAGAATGCCGAGCAGGGCAGATGCCAGTTGCCCGAAGGCGTGGCCACGATTTCCGAAATGTCCCGTCAGGACGCTGGTGTAGATCATGCCTCTGCTGTGCACGGCGTAGCCTGCAAGCAGGAAACAGATGATCACGATCGACATCGACACGATCTCGGGTGTGCCCCTGACCGGCGAGTTGAAGACGGTTCGTCCGATGACGTCGGCGCAGACCAGGAACGCGATCAGGAGAATGAGCACCGCCGCCGCGAGCAGCAGCATGCGCACGACCCAGGCATTGATCTTTTGAATCATGGGCAACCCTCACTGCGCGACATAAAAATAGGGCGGCCGTTGACGCCGGCCGCCCGCCTGCTTCTCATCACCGCTACTTGACCTTGTAGCGTACCGGCCATTTGTAGCCGTTGTCCTCGGCGGCCTGCAGCGTGGTTTCCAGTACCTGCGTTGCCGGCAGCCCCTTGGCATCAAGCTCCTTTGCGATCTGGGCCGGCCACTTGGCGAGCGACTGCGCCCATTCCAGACGGACCTTCTCAGGCAGCACCCGCACGATGCCGCCTTTTGCCTTGATCTCGGCGAGCTGCTTCGGGTAGTCCTCCTTGTTCACGGTTCCGGTCATCAGTTCGTATTCGCGGGCGACTGCGAGGATGATGTTCTGCACGTCCTTCGGCAGCTTGTTCCAACGGTCCAGGTTCATGGTCAGACCGTGCCAGGTGATCGCACCGAAGCCGATCTCGGTATAGTATTTGCCGACTTCGTAGAGTTTGAAGTTGACCCAGCCCGACGGGAACATGATCCAGCCGTTGTAGACGCCGGTCTTCATCGAGGTGTAGGACTCGGGGAGAGAGGACTGCACCGGCGTCGCACCGGCGAATTCCAGCCATTTCAGATTGAGGCCGGCGCCGGCGATCTTCTGACCCTTGAGGTCCTTGACGGAATTCCATTCGAAATTGGTGCCGAGGTTGTAGCCGTTGTCGGCAATCAGCGCGATCACCTTCTGCTTGAACCTGTCCTCCAGCACTTTGGACAGGTAAGGCACCTTGTCGAACACGGTGCGTGCGATCTTCAGGCTCATGACGGGATCCATGGTGCCGAAGGGCAGCATGATCTGGAATGGGTGCAGCGGCAGGTTGGACGGTTCGAAGCCGAAGTTGTAGCCGCCGATGTCGATGATGCCGGACTGCACGCCTTCAAGCGTGTCGGCGACCTTCACCATCGCGCCGCCGTAGCCTTCCACGAATTCCACCTTGTATTTTGTCTTGGCTGCGACACGCTTGGTGACCTCGGGCACGAAGAAGTCCTGCATCAGCCTGACATAGGTATTCGCAGGCGGATGACCCGAAGCGATCCGCAGGCGGATGGCCTCCTGCGCCATGGCCGAAGTACCGTGAGCGGCCAAAACCACGACTACGAGCACTTTCAACAGCGTTCGGAACGTCATACTCCCTCCTTTTGTTACCAGTGTTGTGCCTTTGATGGATGAGGACCTGCTCTGATGCGGGCGTAGTTTGAGGGAGGGGGGCTCGTATGTCAAGCTCTTTTTTCTCTGGTCTTTTCTCTCTGGCAAGATAATGCTGGACAGACTGCAGGGAGTATTGTAGTCTGTCGACAGACTACAGAAATACATTTCCCTGGTTGATCCGGGCAGGCGCATGGGCGAATTCGATCTGAATGAAATTCAGGCATTCCAGAACCGGTCCCTGGTGGAGATCATCTTCCGGCAGCTCGAGGGGATGATCCTTGCCGGCAAGATCCAGCCCGGGGAACGGATCAATGAAAGCCGGCTCTCCCAACTCCTGGGCGTCAGCCGGGCGCCCATCCGGGAGGCGCTGCGCCTGCTGGCCAGCAGCGGCATCCTGGAGATCCGCGCCAACCGGGGCATGTTTGTCCGGGAACTCCAGATCCGGGACGTAGAGGATCTTTACGACATTCGTGCGGCGCTCGATGTGCTCGCAGGCGAGCGGGCGGCCGAGCGGATCGGCGAGGCGCACCTGCTCATCCTGGACGGGTGGATCCGGGAGATGGCCGCCTGTGTCGAGACGGAGGACACGGACGCCTACTACCGGGCCAACATCGCCTTTCACGCCGCCATCGTCGAGGTGTCGGGCAATACCCACCTGCTGTCCATCTACGAGGGGGTCTGCAAGCAGATGTCGCTCTTCAGGCGCATATCGCTCTCCCTTCCGGGTCAACTGCGCCTGTCCCTGCAAAGACACAGGAAAATCCTGGAGGCGGTCAAGTCCAGGGACTGCCGGAGGGCCGCCACCGTCATGAGAAATCACACGCTCGAAGCCAAGAAGGCCCTGCTGCGCGCCATCATGGCCAAGAAGACCCCGCTGTAAAAAAGGATGTCATCATGAACGGCATGGAACAGGCGTTGAAGAAACTGGATGATCTGAGGGAAAGGGCCGCGCTGGGCGGAGGCCGGGATAAAATCCGAAAGCTGAAGGAAAAAGGCTACCTGACCTGCGACGAGCGGATCGCCCTGCTGGCGGATTCCGGCACATTCGTGGAATGGTACGCTTTCGCGGGCCCCCAGCCGGCCGAATTCGGGCCCGATCCCCCATACATGCCGCGGGACGGCGTCGTCACCGGCTTTGCGACGGTGGCCGGCAGAACGGTCGGACTGTACGCCCACGACAAGACCGTCCAGGGGGGGTCGCTGGGAAACGTCCAGGCGGCCAAGATCACCCACCTCATCAAAAAGTGCTGTGAGCTGCAAGTGCCGCTCATCGCCCTGCAGGATTCGGTGGGCGCCCGCATCCAGGAGGGAAACAAGAACGTGGGCTTCGACAGCATTTTTTATGCGCTGACCCAGGCCTCGGGCGTCATTCCTTCCATATCGGTCATCCTGGGGACCTGCGCCGGCGGCATCGCCTACAGCTCGGCCCTCATGGATTTTGTGGTCATGGTCAAGGAAAAGAGCCAGCTTTTCATCACGGGACCCGGCGTGATCAAATCGGTAACCCATGAAGACATCTCCGTCGAAGCGCTCGGCGGATCCAGGGTGCATGCCGAAAAGAGCGGGGTGTGCGACATGGTTGGCGCCGACGAGGCGGACGCCCTGCGCCTCGTCAGGGAACTTCTTGACTATTTGCCGGACAGCTGTCAGGGGTCCGCGCCGAGGTGCGATCCGCGGGATGACCCGGGCAGGGGATGCGAGCCGCTGCTCTCCATCATGCCGTCGGACACCAGGAAAGCCTATGACATGAGGAAGATCCTGCACTGTGTCCTGGATGAGGGCCATTTTTTTGAAATAAAGGCCCGTTTCGCCAGGAACATCCTCACGGGATTCGGCCGCATGGACGGCCGGAGCGTGGGAGTGATCGCCAACCAGCCGTCCCATCTGGGCGGGACGCTCGATGTGGACGCATCGGACAAGGGATCCCGGTTCATCCGCTTCTGCGACGCTTTCAACATTCCCATCCTCACCTTCGTGGATGTGCCGGGCTACCTTCCCGGCGTCGACCAGGAATACAAGGGGATCATCCGCCACGGCGCCAAGATGCTTTTTGCCTACGCGGAAGCCACGGTTCCGAAAATCACGGTCATCTGCCGCAAGGACTACGGCGGCGGGAAACAGGCCATGTGCAGCAAGCCCATGGGGACCGACTGCGTTCTGGCCTGGCCCGGCGCGGAGCTGGCCGTCATGGGCGCGGAGGGCGCCGTGAACGTGATCTGCCGCCAGGAAATCGAGGAATCGGATGATCCCGAAGGGACGCGCCGCCGGTTGATCCAGGAGTACCGGGACATTTTCGACGGCCCCTTCGAATCGGCGCGGAAGATGTATGTGGACGACATCATCGACCCCAGGGAAACGCGGTCCAAGATCATCAGCGTGCTCCGGATCCTGAGGAACAAACGGGTCGCCAGGGTGGAGAGAAAACATGCCAACATGCCCCTGTGAGACGGCCGATCCGGCCAAGGGGGGGCGTTGGGGACGCGTCCCCGGTCATGACGCGTTCACTTTGGCGCGCCCGGGAGCGGTGATGAAGTCCTGCCCCCGGGCGGGGTGCGTTGGGGCCCCCACCCCTCCATCCCCCGCCAAAGGCAAGGGCTTCTGAATTTTGCGGCGCCGCCCGCTTGAAACAGACATATGGTGCGAGTCATGTAAGGAGGAATGAATATGGGTTTGCCGCTGGAAGGGTACATGGTGCTGGATTTGACCCATGTGATGTCGGGGCCTTACTGCACCCAGATCCTCGGTGATCTGGGCGCAGAGGTCATTAAGATAGAACGTCCCGACGTGGGGGATCAGACGCGTCGAATGCCGCCCCATTTCATCGGGGAGAAGAAAATGAGCGCCTACTTCCTGTCGCTCAACCGCAATAAGAAGAGCCTCACCCTGGATCTCAAATCGCCCGAAGGGAAGGAGATCTTCTACAAGCTGACAAAAAAGGCGGATGTGGTCGTGAACAATTTCGCCCCCGGGACGATGGAAAAACTGGGGCTCGGTTACGAGACGCTCAAGGCGATCAATCCGGGGATCGTCTGGGCGGCGATTACGGGATACGGCCTGGACGGGCCTTACCGCGACCGGCCCGCCTACGATATCATCATTCAGGCCGTGGGGGGCGTCATGAGTTACACGGGCGAGCCGGAGCGGCCGCCGGCCCGCTGCGGGATCCCGTACGGCGATCTGGGCGCCTCGATACAGGCCGTCGTGGGCATTCTGGCCGCCCTGCTGTCGCGCGTCGCGACCGGGGAGGGGCGGGTGGTGGACATATCCATGCTCGACGTGATGGCCGCGCTCCACACCTACCGGGCAAAATACTACTTCGTCGCGGGCGAGGTGCCGCAGCCCGTGGGCACCGCCCACGTGAGCAGCGTGCCGCTGCGCGCCTATAAAACCCAGGACACGTACATCGTCATCGAGGCGTTCATGGACCATTTCTGGAGAAACCTCTGCCATGTGCTGGGACTGGACCGCCTGGCCGACGACCCGCGCTTCAACTCCCGCCAGAACCGTCTCACCAACAGGGATGAACTGGACGCCCTGCTGGAGGAGGCGTTTCTGCAGAAAACGACCGACGAATGGCAGGCGCTGTTCGATGTCACCGAGGTGCCGGCCGGCCCCATCAACACCCTGGACAAGGTCTTCGCGGACCCGCAGATTCTTTCCCGGAACATGGTCGTGGAGATCTCCTCGCCGCACACGGGCACACTCAAGGACGTGGGAAACCCGATCCGGATGTCGGGGGTCGACGCGCCCGTCTACGCCCCCCCGCCGCTGCTGGGCGAACACTCGGAAGCCATTCTCTCGGGTATGCTGGGATATTCGAAAGAAACGATTGACAATTACAGGGAAAAGAAGATTATCTGACGGCGTCGAAGGAGGGATCCCGCCGCGGGCCGCGGGGTATCCGAAACGCCAAGGCAAGACGCAAGATTCGGGCAATGTGCCCGGAGTGACTGAAATCGGGATTTGTGACCGGAAGGGAGGTGTTTTCGAAAACAGAACGGAAAGGTATCTGGCGCCATGGTGGTTTTCTACCGATCTGGTGACTCACATCGACAGAAGGAGGGAATGGGCATGATGCAGAAGAACCGCGTTCTATTTATTTCCATCTTGACGGCATTTGCGCTGATGACGGGCATGGCGATGGCGGCCTATCCCACGAAACCGGTCGTCCTGATCACACACTCCAGCCCCGGTGCGGGGGGAGACATCTTTCTTCGCAACCTGACCAAGCACATGGAGCCCTACCTCGGCGGGGCTTCGCTCGTCGTCGAGAACCGGGCGGGAGGCGGCGGCGCAATCGCGCTCAACGCGGTCGTGACGTCCAAACCCGACGGCCACACGCTCCTGGGGGTCACACCCACCTACCTGGTGACCCCGCTCCTGGGTAAGACCGCCCGCAGCTACCGCGACACGACGGCCGTGTCCCGCGTCTTTATCGACCCGATGATCCTTTACGTGAAATACGACAGCCGCTTCAAGAGCGCGAAGGATATCATCGACGATGCGAAGAAGAATCCCGGCAAGCAGCGCTGGGGCGGGGCTACCCCCGGTTCCATCGAGCACATGATCGGCCATCAGATCCAGAAGGTGGCCAAGATCGACGTCGTTCCCGTGACCTTCGAGGGGGGCGGGGACCTGCTGGTGGCCGTTCTCGGCGGGCATGTGGATCTGGGGCTGGGAGAGCCGGGCGAGGTGATGGGCCAGGTCGAGGGAAAGAAGGTGAGGATACTGGCCTGTTTCACGGACAAACGGCTGGAGATGCTCCCCGATGTGCCCACCATGAAGGAGCTGGGCCAGAATGTGGTGGTGGAAAAGTTTCGCGGCATCGTGGGCCCCAAGGGACTTCCCGCCGAGGTGCTCACCTGGTGGGAGACGAAGATCCAGCAGGTGCTCAAGGATGCCAAGTACAAGAAATACTATGAATCGGTCAACCTGATCCCCTCTTTTCTGGGGAGCAAGGAGTATACGGCCAACGTCGAGAAGGAAAACTCGCGTCTTACCGCTTATCTGAAAGAGATAGGGCTTCTGAAGGAGTACAAGGAGAAGAAATAAGCGCGATGCAACCCGGACGGGGAAGGGAGCAGCATTCCCTCCCCGTCCGCCGAACCAGGGAGAACGTCTATGAACTGGAGCAACAGCATCATCGGGATCATTCTTCTCGCCTTTTCCGCTTTTTACTATTTCTCCACTTGGGAATTTCCGCCGCCCAGCAAGACCGACAACCTGGGGCCCGCCTTCTTCCCCTCGCTGCTTGCCGCCGCGCTCGCCTTTTTGTCGCTGCTGCTGATCTCCACCGGTTTCTTCTTCCGGGGCAAACCCGGAAAAGAAAAGAGGGGGGCGGTGGTTCAGGGTGCGGAACGGCTGGAGGAAGACGCCTTCAGCGCCGATGACGTGTCCGGCCGGTTTCTGTACGGAACCATCGTCATGTCTTTCCTGTATGTGGGGGTGCTCACCATCCTGGGGTTTCTCGTCAGCACGCCTCTTTTCCTGATCCTCCTGATCAGGCTGCTGGGATACGAAAAGTGGGTGAATACTCTTGCCGCCTCGGTCGGCCTGACGGCGGCGTTGTATCTCCTGTTCGCCACGGCGCTGGGCGTCAGCCTGCCGAAGGGCATCTTTTTCAGCTAGACCACAGGAGGAGGACATGCTCGATCATTTCATGCTGGGTGCATCCGTTGCCTTTTCCCCGATGAGCCTGCTGTTCATCCTGTTCGGCGTCCTGTGGGGCATACTGGGCGGCGCCCTCCCCGGGGTCACGGGCTCCATCGCCATGGCCCTGCTGCTCCCGCTGACCTTCACCATGGCGCCCTCCGTCGCCCTGATGATGCTGGCGGGGGTTTACATCGGCGCCATGTACGGCAGCTCCATCACGGCGATCCTGATCCGGACGCCGGGCGCCCCGGCATCGGCGGCGACGGTCCTGGACGGGTACGAGCTCCACAAGCAGGGAAGAAGCGGCGTCGCGCTGGGCATCTCGCTTTACACGGGGACCGTGGGCGGCCTGTTCAGCGTCATTGTCCTGATTGCCCTGGCCGTGCCGCTGGCCAATTTCGCCCTTGCATTCG
>JBFMBA010000046.1:0-5617 GCA_040755475.1 Thermodesulfobacteriota bacterium | reverse complement strand
AGATTGGAGACCACGGCCCGTTCTACCAGAGAGGTGAGTATCGGATCGTCAAAAATGCCCCACCACCGAGCCAGATCCGTCTCAGCAGGAGTCAGCGGTCTGGTCCCGGCGGGAATTCCCGTCCAAGCGGCGGGAACCAGGGGTTCCGGCGATCTGAAACCCGGGCCCACCGTGCAGCCGGTGACCGACAGGACCAGACAGAAACCGGCCAACAGGGCCCAATTGCATGCCCTCATCCGGCGTAGTGAGTCTCCGTTGTCACCACGGAGCATATATGGACTCCTCTGTAGCCGCTCGCCGGCCCTATGATCGTTATTCATAACGTAACGCCTCGATGGGGTCCAGGCGCGAAGCCTTCCACGCCGGGTAGAACCCGAAAAGCATCCCCACGGCGGACGCCGCGAGCACTGCTGCGGCGATGGCGCCTGGAGAAGTGGCTACAGGCCAGTGCAGCAGCAATCGCACCAACTGGGAGCCGCCGTGACCCAGCAGGATGCCTGTTGCGGCGCCGACCAGGCACAGCACCACGGCTTCCACCAGGAACTGACGGAGAATATCCCGGGAACGGGCGCCGACGGCCATACGAAGCCCGATCTCTCGCGTCCGCTCGCTGACGGACACCAGCATGATATTCATGATTCCCACGCCTCCGACCACGAGCGAGATCATGGCCACGCACAGCAATAGATTGGTCATCAGTGCCGTGGTGGAGGAAAGAGTCTTGGTCATCTCGGTCATGTCGCGGATGGTAAAATCGTCCGGTTCGCCGGGACGGATTCGATGACGTTCGCGGAGGACCTCCGTGATTTCCTGGATGGCGGTAGGAATCTCATCCGAGCTGTTGGCGGCCGCCATAATGCGATCGATGCTGGCGAAGCGGACCGGCATGGGATTGTCGGCGGCCTGAATTTCCGACCGCTCGGGATAAAGGCCGGAGCTACCGGGGTAGAGGTTGCTCAGGGTGTTTACCGAGCTGCCGGACCCGGCGCCGGCGCTCTGGTTCGCCGTTTCCAGGGTCGAGCCCGTCACCCGGTACTTTATGGTGGTCCAGGGCGCGAGCAAAATGTCATCCTGGTCCATGCCCATCATATTGGCGCCCTTTTTCCCCAAGACGCCTACAACCCGGAACGTAACGTTCTTGACGCGCATCTCCTTACCAACGGGGGATTCACCTTGAAACAGCTCTCGTACCAGGGTCTGCCCCACGAGGCACACCCTGTTGGCGTTGAGGACGTCGCGATCCGTGAACGGCTCTCCCTCGGCGATAGTCCAATCCCGCACCTTCAGGAAGGCCGCCGTGGTGCCGTCCATCGAGGAGGGAACCCAGTTGCGATTGCCGTACACGACCTGCGTACGGGCGCGAACCATCGGAGCGGCAGCGCGGACGGACGGGCATTCCCGGAGGATGGCGTCACAATCTTCCGGCCTCAGGGTTGTAACGCTGCCCATGCCGAAGCTCACCCCTCCGCTGGCGGCCGTACCGGGCATGACCATCAGGACGTTGGCCCCCATGCTCGATATCGCCGATTGAATGGCCGCCGAGGAACCGGAGCCGATCTCCATCATGGCGATGACCGCCGCCACGCCGATGACAATACCCAGCGTGGTCAGCATGGCGCGCATCGGGTTGCGCCTCAACGCTTTTAACGCGGTTAGGGTGGTATGGGCGCCGTTCATCTCGCGTCTCCTCCCCGCGTCGAATCGGGCGAAGCTCCTGGCCGCGCATCGGTTCGATCCTTGACCGCGGCGAGAGCGCCGCCGACAATGACTCCGTCGCGGATGTGGATCACCCGACCCTCTTGCTGAGCCACTTCCGGGTCATGGGTGACCAGGAAGATCGTGATGCCGTCCTCTTCGTTCAGCTGATGGAACATCCGGAGGATCTCCCCACTCGTGCGGGAGTCGAGATTCCCCGTGGGTTCGTCGGCAAAGAGCAGCGGGGGATGGTTGATCAGGGCGCGGGCGATCGCCACCCGCTGTTGCTCCCCTCCCGAAAGTCGGGAAGGCTCATGATTCATCCGATCCCTCAAACCGACCCGATGGAGCATCTCTTCGGCTCGCTTCCCGGCCTCCCGATCGGAGAGGCGGCCGGGGGCGTAGGAAAGAGGCATCATTACGTTTTCCAAGGCGCTGGTGCGAGGGAGCAGGTTGAAGCTTTGAAAGACAAAGCCGATTTTTGTGTTTCGCAACAGGGCGCGTTCATCCGAGGAGAGCCTCGCCACTTCCCGGCCTTCGAACCAGTACTCGCCCGAAGTCGGTCGATCCAGGCATCCCAATACGTTCATCAGGGTGCTCTTGCCTGAACCTGAAGTACCCATCAGCGCGACAAGCTCGCCCCGGGCAACGATGAGAGAAACGCCCTTGAGCACCGGAACGGTAATGTCGCCCATGTGGTATGTTTTGTAAATATTGCGCAGTTCTATGAGATCCATGACTCTTTCTGCTCCACAGGAAGAGGCTGACACGTCTACCTGAAGCTGCCGGCTTTCGATCGAGGGAATTTGGGCGTGAACGGGCTGCCCGTGTCGCTCTGAGCGGTATCCTGAGACTGCAAACCGGTGACGACGACTATCCCCTCTTTCAGCTCCTCGCCCTGAACCTCCGTCACGGAACCGTCCGTCAGGCCCGTACGAACGCGAAGAGGCCGGACCTGTTGCCCCTCGATCACCCACAGGACGCCCGCGTTTGCGACTTCGGACGCCGCCTCAGGGGACCTTGACGTACTCCGCCGCTCCCCTTCCGACGGTTGATCTGCCTCCGGATTCTCGAAGGCGTCCCGGAACTTTGGCGCAATTTGATCCACCGACGGTTCCCAACGGAGGGCGCCGTTTGGTGCCAGCAAGACATTGTTCCCGCGGTTCAACTCGAACTGAACATTGGCTGTGAGATAAGGAAGCAGACGCCCGTTGGAATTGTCCGTCGTGATCTCCACCGTGTAGGTCACGACATTCTGGGTCATGGAAGCGTTCAGTCGAACCTTGCCTACCTCCCCCGAAAAGGTTTCGCCCGAAAAGGCGTCCACCGTGAAGGTCACGGGCTGTCCGGGATGAATCTTGCTGATATCGGCCTCGTTGACGGCCACCCACACTTGCATGCGCGTGAGGTCCTTGGCGATCAGGAACAGGCTGGGAGCGTTCAGACTGGCGACCACGGTCTGTCCGATGTTGACTCGGCGATCGATGATAACGCCTCTGACCGGCGAAGTGATCGTGCAGTATCCCAGGTTTCGTTGCGTGCGCCGCAGGGTGGCTTGGGCCTGGGCGACGGCGGCCTCGGCCTGCAGGATGGCCGCCTCACCCACGGTGACGTTCGCCCTGGCCGTCTCGTAGGCGGACTTGTAGGCGTCGTAGCTCGCCTGGGACAATGCATCGGAAGGGCCCAATTTCTGGGCCCGCAGCCAATCGCGTTCAGCCTGATGGAGTTTCGCTTTCAATTGTTCCAAGTCGGCCTTGGCCACCTGGACGCCGGCGTTGGCGGACTGGACCAAAGCCTCGGCCTGGGCTTCGTCGGCCGCGTACAGCGAATCGTCGATGCGGGCCAGCACGGTTCCTTCACTGACCATGGAGCCATAGTCCACGGTCTTGCCGTCGGCGTCCAAGCCGAAGGACAGTATCCGCCCGGCGACCTGGGCCCCGACGTCGACCACCTCCACGGGCTCGACGGTGCCGGTGGCGCTGATCGAGACCAGCAAATCGCCGCGTTCCACCACGGCCGTGCGAAAGGAGGCGGCCTGTCCGTTCTCTCGTTGGAAATACCAGGCGCCCGCCGCGCCGAAGAGTCCCAGAACGATCAGCACCAGGACTCTTCGTTTGTTGAACAGTCTCATAGTTACTCCCGGTTTACACGTACAGGATCCCGTCTATTGCCGCTCACGGAGCTCTCCGTTTTCGATCCGCCGTCGCAGCTCGCGGATACCCGCCATGCTGAAAAGGGTAATATGATCCGTTATCGCGTCGACGCCGGCCTCCAGGGGAGGAGGTCCGGAATTCACCTCCGCCTTAGCGAACAACTTCCGCCACTGCTCGCGCGCCAGAAGGTCGAAGCATTGCCCCCGAATGCTCATGTGGCAAAGATCGACCTGACTCTGCGAAGCCCGCTCCCCCAGCAATTCACGAATGAGGCCCTCGAGGGCATGACGCAACGGTTCGAGGGATTCCAGCATGACCTTGACGAGGAGGCCGGTGGGATTGGCCAGTTCCTTGTGGACAATGGCGAATTCGAGGCTCTCCGGATCGACGATCCTCCGCACTAGGGACAGAATCCGGCCGCGAAGCCGTTCTTCCGCCGGCGCTTTTTCTTCCACCCCGCCGTCCGGCGGGTGGGCCGCCAGGGATTTCTTAAAGGCGACCCGCCACGCTTCCGCATACAGGGTTTCCTTGTCCCGGAAATGGTAATTTACAGCGGCAATGTTCGCGTCAGCCGCTTCGCAGATCTCGGCTACCGTGGCGTCCCGAAACCCTTTTGCCGCAAAGACGTTGCATGCGGCTTCCAGCAGCCGTTCTTTGGTGCTTGCCGAGTCTCTTGCCATGAGCATCTCTCCGTCGCCAAACAAATTAAAATGTATATTTAATACGTAAATTTGAATTTGTCAAATCGATGAAACGATCGAAGGCTTTCAGGAGATTTGAAACAAGGCGAAGGCTCACTCATCCGATGAAGCGCACGAGTGTTGGAAAAGTAGAAGTGCGGGATCCTCCCGAGGGCTGAAAGCGAGGAGATACGGGAGAATTCGGGTGTATAGTTCTCTTGTCGTTTGCCGTTTCGAACCGCTATAGCGGGATGGTCCCGTGTTTCTTCCAGGGGCGGGCGGCTGCAGATTTGGATTCGAGCATCAGCAGAGCCCCGACAATGGCGGCGCGGGCCGCGGCAGGCTCGATAACCGCGTCCACCAACTGCCTCGATGCGCTG
Source organism: Thermodesulfobacteriota bacterium (assembly GCA_040755475.1). Taxonomy (GTDB): domain Bacteria; phylum Desulfobacterota; class Syntrophia; order Syntrophales; family UBA5619; genus JAKAFS01. The sequence goes on along the minus strand of JBFMBA010000046.1, from coordinate 709 downwards.
TGGTAAGGCGTACAAAAGGCGTTTTTGTACTCCGCGATCTTCGTTTTCCGGAAGGACTCGGGGTCCTCGGCCGAGGCGATCTCCCTGCGGAACAGGATATCCACGGCGGGTTCGGCTCCCACAACGGCGATTTCCGCCGTGGGCAGTACGAACATCTGATCCGTTCCCATCTCCTTGGGGCACATGGCGGAAATGCCCCCTCCGTAGGCCTTGCGCAGCACCAGGGATATCTTGGGTACGGTGGATTCGGAGTAGGCATACAGCATTTTGGCGCCGTGCCGAATGATGCCGCCATACTCCTGGGCCGATCCCGGAAGATAACCGGGGTTGTCGACCAAGGTCACCAGGGGGAGGTTGAATGCATCGCAGAAGCGAATGAATCGGGCGGCTTTATCCGACGCGTCGATGTCGATGGTGCCGGCCAGAACCTTAGGCTGATTGGCTACAATGCCCACGGGGCGTCCGGCCAGCCTCGCGAATCCGATAACCATGTTCCTGGCGAACAGCTCGTGCACTTCGAGGAAGTCCCCCCGATCCGCCAGTTCGCGAATCACGTCCTTCACGTTGTAGCTCTTCTTCATGTCGGTGGGAATGATCTTCTCGATGGCGGGAACAGGCCTCTCCGGGGCATCCCCGGTGTCCAGCTCGGGCGGGCGTTCACGATTGTTTTGAGGCAGGAAAGTCAGCAATGCCCGGATTTGTTCGAGGC
>JBFMBA010000045.1:0-6696 GCA_040755475.1 Thermodesulfobacteriota bacterium | reverse complement strand
CAGTGGCGGCGCACTCGACCGCGTCGCCAGAGGGTTTCTCGAGCAGGCCGGGCTCGGTGCTTTTTTTTCCCACGGAACCGGCCACGGCGTCGGGCTCGATATCCATGAAGCGCCCCGCCTTGCTTCGGGACGCGAGGAGATCCTCGTGGCGGGCATGGTGATAACGGTCGAGCCGGGAATCTACCTTCCCGGCGACTGGGGCGTTCGGATCGAGGACACGGTCCTGGTCACAGAGGACGGCAGCCAGATCCTGACGCCCACCTCCAAGGCGCTGACCGTGCTATAAAGGGCAAATACAGTACCGCATCACAGGATGAGTCAGATTATGAAATTATTTCCGGAAGATCTGCTGTACAGTCAGGAGCATCTCTGGATCCGGGCGGAGGGCAATCTTGCCACCATCGGGATCACGGACCATGCCCAGGAGAAATTGGGGGAGATCCTGTCGCTGGAACTTCCCGAAGCCGATTCTTACGTGGAGCGCGACGAACCTTTCGGACGCATCGAATCGGCCAAGGCGGCGATCGAGCTCATCTCGCCGGTGAGCGGCACCGTCATCAGCGTCAACGAGGACATCACGGACGACATCGGGATCATCAATTCCGATCCCCATGACACCGGATGGATGATCGTCGTGGAGCTGGACGACCTGGACGAACTGGACGACTTGCTGGACCCCGTCGGCTACCAGGAGTTCGTGATCCGGGAAGAGGAGATCGGCTGAACCATGGACGTCCGATCCCTGATCAGAGCGGAGGTCCTCGACCAGACGGCCTATCCGGTGGAAACCACCCCGTGCCGGATCAAGCTGGACGCCAACGAGAGTCCGCTGACCCTCCCTACCCCGCTCCGGAAGCGCTTCGCGGAGCGGCTCGCCGCCGCCCCGCTGAACCGCTACCCCGAGGCGGGCTCCCTGGAGCTCGCAGCCCGGTTCGCCAAGTCCTACGCCGTGGGGGCGGACCAAGTCATTCTCGGAAACGGTTCGGACGACCTGATCCAGATCCTCTGCCAGACCTGCGCCGGGCCAGGCGCATCCGTCATGATCCCCGTTCCCACCTTTGTCATGTACCGGATCATCGCCCTGAATACCGGCCTGCAGGTCGCGTCGATCCCGCTCGACGGCGGTTTCGACCTCGATCTGCCGGCCATGCGGGAGCAGTTGACGATGCATTCCCCCGCCCTGACTTTTTTGGCGTGGCCCAACAACCCCACCGGCAACTGCTTCAGCCGCGACAGAATCGAGGCGATCCTCGAGGCAGCCTCCGGCATCGTCGTCGTGGACGAGGCCTACTTCCATTTCGCGGAAAAAACCTTTCTGCCGGAGATCGGGCGGTATGAAAACCTGGTCATCCTCCGGTCCCTCTCCAAGGTGGGCCTGGCGGCCATGCGGATCGGCCTTCTCGTCGGCCCCTCGACCCTGATTCGGGAACTCAACAAGGTGCGGCTTCCCTATAACCTCAACTCGCTGTCGCAGGCCGCCGCCGGCTTCTATCTTGACGAGGAAGAGACTTTTCTCGATCAGGCGGCACAGATACGTCGCTGGCGAAGCGGACTTTTTTCGGGCCTCGAAGCGCTGCCCGGCATCCACCCCTGGCCGACCGAAGCCAATTTCATTTTTTTTAGTTGCGATTTTGATGCGAATCGCATATATAAGCAGCTGATCCAGAGAGGCATCCTCATCAGGAACTTCAGCGCCCCCGGAAGGATGCAGGGCTTCATGCGGGTCACGGTGGGCACCGGCGAAGAGAACCGGGAATTCCTGGACGTGTTAAGGGACATCACAGCCAAGTAAGGAGCGTGGTCTAACCCATAGGCAACAACCAAGGGTAGTATACGGCACGACACGTGAGACGATGCGCCGTACTGCCCTTTTTTTGCGCCGCTTTTTCATCGAAGGGGCAGGCGAAGGAACAGGGCGAAACAGGAACGGAAAAGAATACCATTCAGAAAGGGAGACGAATTTGGAAGTCAAAGTGTTCGACAACGACGTGGAAAAGGCGCTGAAGATCCTGAAGAACAAGCTCTCCAAGAGCGGCTTGTTCAAGGAACTCAAGCTGCGCAGGGCTTATGAAAAACCCTCGGTGAAGAAAAAGCGCAAAACCATCGAGGCGCGCCGGAGACTGGCCAAGACCATGCGGCGAAAGGCGTCCTAGCCGGATTCACCGATGGCGGGTGGAGATCAAGGGGGCAAAGCCCCGGGAAGCGCCTACGCGCTTTCCAGGACCCGGTTTTACGGACGCAGGGACCTCTTTCGCCAGGCAGGCGCCCCGCCGTCTGCCTGGCGACGGAAACGCAGGCCCGGAAAAGCGTTCCCGATGCCGGTCCTCTTCTTTTTCGCGGTGGAGTCCTGACAGATGGACGAAAAAAACCAGTTTGTCGTTGACGCCCTGTCGATCGATGAATCATGGCGCATCTTCCGCATCATGGCCGAGTTCGTCGAGGGGATCGAAACCCTTTCCCAGGTCAGGAACGCCGTGAGCGTCTTCGGCTCGGCCCGGACCGAGCCCGACGATCCTTACTACCGGAAGGCGGAACTGCTGGCCCAGCTGCTCGTACGGCGGGGCTTCAGCGTCATCACGGGCGGCGGGCCCGGCATCATGGAGGCGGCCAACAAGGGAGCCGCCGAAGCCGGCGGCCGGTCCGTAGGGATGAATATCCGCCTCCCCTTCGAGCAGAAACCGAACCCCTACGCCAACATCAACATTGACTACAAGTATTTTTTCACCCGCAAGGTGATGTTCGTCAAGTATGCCGTGGCTTACGTGGTGCTGCCCGGCGGTTTCGGGACGCTGGACGAGCTCTTCGAGGCGCTGACCCTGATCCAGACAAAACGGATCAAGGCTTTTCCCGTCGTGCTCATGGGAAGCGAATACTGGAAGGGGCTCATCGACTGGATCCGCAAAACGATGCTCCTGCGAAAAAATATCTCTCCGACGGATCTGGATCTCTTTCAGATCATTGACGACCCCGAGGATGCCGTCAAGCACATCCAGCGGTACGTCATTCTCTGAGGCGAGCCGCCCGCCGCTGCGGGTGGCGGGGCGACATCGTCGGTTCCGGACAGGACAATCCCCCATTGCGACGTTTTCAGGATCGGGCCCGCATGACAATCCAGGACAACGAAAGGGGGCGGGGCGCCTCCCTCGATACGGTCCTCGCCGAGCTGAATCGGGGAAAGCAGGCGCCCTGCTATCTTCTCTGCGGGGATGACGAGTTCGGCGTTCAGACCGGACTGGAAAAGATCATCCATGCGGTGATCCCCGACGCCCGGGACCGGGAACTGAACCTCTTCGTCACGGATGGCGAACAGGAAGACCTGGACCGCCTCTGCGAATCGCTCATCACCCCGCCCCTTCTCCCCGGCCGCAAGGTCGTCGTCGTCCGCAACACCCGGCTCCTCCAGTCAAAAAATATCCTCATGCCGCTGATCCGGCGGATCCGGGAGCGTCTTGAAAGGGAACCCGCGCGGGCCGCGGCGGACTTCATGCACTTCCTGCAGATCACGGGCCTGCAGCTGGACGACCTTCGGGACGGCGGGTGGCGCAGGATCGAGGACGAGGCATGGCGGCGGATGGTTCCGGACGACGGAGGCGAGGCGCGGGACACCTGGCTTCCGAAAGCGGTAGAGCTCTGCGAGGCTCTCGGGGCCTCGCCCGCAAAGGAAGGGCCCGGGGAGACCGACCGCCTGGAAGCGATCCTCACGGGCAACATGGCCGAGGGGAATTGCCTCATCCTGACGACGGAGGCGGCGGACCGGCGCAGGAAACTCTACAAGGCGATCGCATCGGCGGGACGGATCCTCACGTTCACCAGGGCCAAGGGCGAGGCGAGGCAGCAGCAGGCGGTCCAGGAGGCGGCGGACGAGATACTGGCCAAAGCGGGGAAAAGACTGTCCCGGGAAGCCTGGGTCGCCCTGGGGCAAAAAACGGGCTTCGCCCTCAGGGAATCGATCGGGGCCATAGAGACGCTGATCGCCTATACGGGGGTGCGGGCGCAAATCGAGGCGGCGGATGTAGAGGACGTCATCGGCAGGACGAAGGAAGACACGATCTTTGCCCTGACCGCCGCGCTCTCCGGGAGAAACAGGATCGTCGCCCTGCGGACCCTGCGTGAACTGATCGATCAGGGACAGCCACCCCAGATGATCATGACGATGATCACGCGGGAGATCCGCTTCCTGCTTCAGGCGAAGCTCCTGATCGACTCCGGGCGGTTGAGCGCCTTTCAGCCGGGGATGGACTACGGCGGGTTTCAGAAGGCGGTTCACCCCACCTTCAAGCAGCTCTGCGGCTACGGAACCGACGCGCTGGCCATCGCTGCCCAGCATCCCTTTGTGGTATTTCAGGCACTGAAGAACGCGGGGCGGTTCACCAGCAGGGAGCTGACCGGTTATCTCGATCTGCTGGTCCAAACCGACCTGGCGCTCAAGACCACCGGGCAGGATCCCTCCCTGCTCCTGGAGCGGATTCTCATCAGGGTCTGCAGAAACTAAAGTTTCTTGAGCCGGGCCAGTGTAGCCCGTTTCTGCTTGGAGAGACGGCGGGCGGGGCCCTTCTTTTTCGCGGCGGCGCGACCGTTTTCATCCTCCTCGTCTCCCGTTTCGGGCAGGGTACCGGGAACGGCATCCACGGCAGCATCGTCGAGCAGCGAGGCAAAGACGACCGAGGCAATCGATGCCTTTCCCCGCCGGGCGGCGAAGTTCACGATCTCCCGGTCGGACGTGACGACCAGAATCTCCTCGCTCCCCGACTGGAGCAGCCGCTTGATCACCTCGTCGGCCTTTTCCCCCAGACGGGAATAGATCACCTCCACCCCGCCCGCCCGGTCCCGCTCCTCCCGGGGCGATCCCCCCACCCAGCCGTCGAAGACGACCGTGATCCGGTGACCGCGGCGCTGCCGGTAGCCGGCGAGGCTCCGCAGGAGCGCCTGCCGCCCCGCCTCGAGGCTGATCCGCTCGAAACCCCGGAGCGTATCGGACTGACGGATCAGGTTATAGCCGTCCACGATCAGATGCATGAAATGCCTCGGAGGTCACCACGGCGAGTGTATTGCCGGCTTCGGCCGCCGCTCGGGGGGATATCTCCCGCGCCGGAGACGGCTGCAGGCAGTCGGTCAAGCTCCCCGCCCACAGGGCGGGGCTTCCCGGTAAGGAAGCGTACTTATTTCGCTGCCCGGTACTGCTCTTTCCTCTCCTCTCTTGCACAGCCGTTACGCGATTCGGATATGGAATACAATCCTGTCGCCGAACCGTCGATCGACCGGGCTGTTTTTCTAAGACTGTTTTGTAATTGTACTTCATTTCGAAAAAAAATAAAAAGAAAAATTGGACCATGAAATCAACGATAAAGGAGGTTTCACTCTTGGTTGTTTTGTGGTAAGAGCAACCAAAAGCCCGTGGGATATGTTTGTCGCTGCCGTTCCACCTTCGCCGTCGCAAACCCCGGAGGGAAGCCGGTCTTTCACACATCTTGCGCATTCACGCCTTCGCAGGGCGGACCATAGGGGAACATTTTGTAAAGGTTTCGGAGAGAACCCAATGGCAGAGCAGCTCTACGCACCCGGGGAATGTTATCGCTACCAGCTGATCATCAAACACCTGCTCGAAACGCCGCTCTTTTTTGCCCCCGGCCAGGAGATCGTGTACCGGGACCGGGTCCGCCTCACCTACCGCCAGCTCAACGACCGGATCCACCGCCTGGCCGAAGGCCTGGCGAAACTGGGCGTCGCGGCGGGCGACCGGGTCTGCGTCTTCGACTACGACAGCCACCGCTACCTGGAGTGCTTCTTCGCCGTCCCGATGATGGGGGCGGTCCTCCACACCCAGAACTGGCGCCTGTCGCCGGAACAGATCCTCTACACCATGAACCATGCCGGGGACAAGATCGTCCTGATCCACGAAGATTTCCTGCCCCTCCTGGATGCGATCTTCCCTCAGCTGGCCACCGTCGCGCGGATCGTCCTGATCTCCGACAGCGGCCGCAGAGCCGAAACCCCGCTCCCCGTCGCCGCGGAATACGAGGCGCTCCTCGAGGGGGGGTCCGGCGGCTTCGATTTTCCCGACCTTGACGAAAACACGCAGGCCACGATCTTCTATACGACCGGGACCACCGGCGATCCCAAGGGCGTCCATTTCACCCACCGCCAGCTTGTCCTGCACGCCCAGGCGCAGATGACCGGCGCCGCCGTCTACGAATCGGTCGGCCGGTTCCGCTCCAACGACGTCTATATGCCGCTCACCCCCATGTTCCACGTGCATGCCTGGGGGTTCCCCTACGTGGCCACCATGCTGGGTGTCAAGCAGGTCTATCCCGGAAAATACGAGGCGCCGATGCTTCTGAAGCTGATTGAGAGGGAGAAGGTGACCTTTTCCCACTGCGTGCCGACCATCGTGCACATGCTCCTGTCGAGCCCCGATTCAGCGACGGCCGATCTTTCCCGCTGGCGGGTCACCGTGGGCGGGGCGCGCCTCACCCGGGGGCTGGCCCGGCAGGCGATGGACCGCGGGATTGAGATCTACACCGGCTACGGCATGTCCGAGGCCGGCCCGGTGATCGCCGTGGCGAACCTGAAACCTTCGATGCTCGCCTGGGAGAAGGAACGGCAGATCGACCGCCTGATCATGACCGGGCTTCCCGTGCCGTTCGTCTATGCAAGGATCATCGACGCGTCGGGAAATCGCCTCCCCCACGACGGCGT
>JBFMBA010000044.1:0-10657 GCA_040755475.1 Thermodesulfobacteriota bacterium | reverse complement strand
GGAACCCGCCCGGATCAGCAGGACGGGCACTTGGGCATCATGAAGCACCCTGAGCGCCACGCTGCCGAACATGAGCTTTTTCGCCCCGGTATAGCCGTGGGTGGCGATGACGATCAGATCTGCGCCGCTGGTTTGGGCGTAATTCACGATCGCTTGCGCGGGCGTTCCCTCCAGGGACTCCGTTTTCACGGTTATTCCCTCCGCCGCGAAGGCTGCCTGAACCTTTTCGAGATACTTGCGGGAGTTGTTCAAGTGAGCCTCCCTGAGGGATTTGATGTCGATCAGTCCGGAATGGGTCGCAGGCATCCCCTTCAGCACGATCTCAAAAACGTTCAGAAAGATGATTTCTCCGGCGAACCCCCCGGACGCCAGCTTCCTTACCTCCGGCAGAGCGGACTCGGCGAGCTGCGAGCCGTCCAAGGGAACGAGAATTTTTTGATACAAATCAAGCACCCTCTTCCTGTGATTCTGTCGTGATGGACTGCACCTGCGCCCTACATTCGGCAGGACTCGGGCCTGATCAGCAGGACCGGGATCTGGGATTCATGGAGAACGCCCAGTGCCACACTGCCCAGCATCAGTTTTTTCAATCCCGTATATCCGTGTGTGGCGATGACGATCAAGTCTACACCCTTTTCCCGGGCGTAATCGGCGATCGCATCGGCGGGCCGGTTGCCTTCGAGCATTTCCGTTTTCGCCGCAATGCCCCTGGATGCGAGTCGGGCTTTCACCTCCGCAAGATACTCGCCGGCCTGCTTGAAAAGGGATTCCCTCATCTCACCGATGTGAAGGGGGCCCGGATGGAGATCCCCGTACAGGGGAATGTGCACGGCAACCACATTGAGAAGGGTCACCTCCTTTGCGGCGCCGTCCTTGACCAGGGTTTCCACATGGGACAGCGCACACTCCGCCAGTGCCGAGCCGTCGAGGGGAACCAGTATTCGCTTGTACATGGCCGATACCTCCTTTCTTATCGACTGTTGGACTCTCGAAAGGGTCGATAGTGCCGGTCCGCGTCATCCGGACACCCTGTTCCGCGGTGTTTGCTATATCGGGGGAACATTGCCGTTGATCCTTTCATAGAGGGCCATATAACCGTCGATCATCCGCTCCATGCTGTGGAAATGATCCAGCGGGATATGGGCGTTGCGGACATTGTGGACCGTATGCAGGACGGGGCAGCCCCTCATCCTGGTGTATGCCGTGATGGCGCCGCCTGCCATCCGGTCGTGGCTGTCGACGATGAGCCGGCCTCCGTTCATCGACCGGACTTGGACGATCGTCTGGTTGACGATCCCCTTCTGAAATTCCGCGGCATTGCGGACCGGATCGCCGGCATAGGGGCCTTCCAGATCGGCAAACGGGGAAGAGGTGATCAGATGATTCCTTTCCGGATGGACGCGATGGCGGAGCCGCTGCCAATGGTCATCGTCGATCTGGCTTTCACGCTGGAACCGTCTGGGGAAACTGGGGGTGGCGATGTGGCAGACGACGCCGCGCTCCGTCAGTCCCCCGCAGAGGGCGGCGATGACCTCGCCGAGCCCCCCGCTCTTTCCGGAGATGAAGCCCGCCAGCCCGCCCATTTTTCGGGCAGTCGGACTGTCTCCGGCGAAACGAGAAGAACTGCGGTTTTTTTTCCCCTTCCGCAGGCCGGATGTTGCCCGTTTGCCATAACGGTCCTCTACTACCGGATCATCAGCAGGGTGTATCAGCTTTCGCACACCCCCTGTTCCGATGCCCGTTCGGATGAACCGTCAGAAAGGCCTGTGCCATACCGCTTCAGTGTCCGTCGGTTCACCCGGCGGTATACTGGTGATTTGCCCCGGGAAGGCCCCCGAAAGCCTTTTCTGTCAGGACTGCTATCGGATCGACAAGCAGTACGATTTCGCAGGCGGGACACTGATAATGAAGGTCGCCGGAGTAGGGGTTGTGCCCTACCTGCTTGAAGGATCCGTATGGAGCCATGCTGTCTTTGGCGCCGCGGATCTCCGGCGCTGCCCTGTGTCCGCAGTACAGGCAGACCCACTCCCGCGCCGGCATCGCCACTTCCCCTGCAACAATAGACCTTCCCATCCGCGCTACCCCCAGTATGTCGCCGTCATCCAATCTGCCGTTGCCCCTTTTGCCGAAGGATCCACCGTGGGCGCCCGGTTCTCGTCACGCAGAGGCTGAATCCGCAAGGACGGCTTCTCCTTGGCGACGGGACGCTCCCAGTCGGGATACCTTTCCTCTTCCTCGTTTTTTTGATTCATGGACCTTCTCCTCGCAGAGCGGTCGATGCATCTGCAGTATCTCTTTGCCCGGATGAGGCGGGCGCCCCTATGACGACGTCGCGCCAACTTTTTCGTTCAATAAAACCAGGCCTTTCAATGCCGGCAATCGTATGGCTACAGGGACTTCGACTCGGCGCCGGTTCCATCTCAGCTCGTGAGGCCGGGCTTGTCGATTTTCCCGGTACCAAGTCGTAGCATTTTTGATATTGCTATAATAAGCAGTCGGTTGGGTAATGGCAACACGGAAAGATTACGTGCTCTCTACCAGGTATAAACACGTAGTAGGTTTGACCGGGGCGCGACCTGCAAGCCCCGCCCCGAATGCGGGGAAATGGGTGCAGAAAAAGACCCGTTGGTCACCGGGGAAAGCCATCCTGTGGTCGGGAAGCGTCACTCGATCAGCACAGAGCATCACTTGAGCAGGACTTGAGTAAGAGAGAGGAGGAAAGAGCGGAGGTTCATCTTCTTTCCTTTCAAGCCCGCTTTTTTGCGGATGTTGTTCCGGTGAAACTCGACGGAACGGGGGGCTGTCTTGATGAGATCCGCGATCTCCTTGTTTGTTCTTCCCTCCCTGATCAGATTGGCGATCTGGATTTCCCTGGGGGTGAAGGCGGTGAAACGGGAGGAAATGTTTTGTAAAAAGGGGTTGACGATCTGTTGCAGATTGGCGTCTATGATGTCCAGGTAACTCAACTGGATCGTATTCAGACGGAGCTTCCTGAACTCGCGGACATAGGGAAGAATCAATTGCTGGATATTGTCGAGGATGTTCTTTTCGATTGCCTTCCGGTCTTCTTCCCGGTTGCGCAGAAGGGCCCGCAGTGCCATATTCGCCTCCGCGAGCTGCTGGGACTCGATACGCAGTTCCTCTTCCTTGCTTCTGAGAGCATCCTCCATATGCCTGCGGTCGGTGATGTCGCGGTAGATGACCTGAAACTGCTCTTTGCCGTTCCACAAAATAGACCTGCGGATGACATCGAGATGACGGATTTCGCCGTTCTTGCAGATCACATCTATTTCGTATTCGGCCGGCCCGTGTCCGCCGCCCGCCCTTTCGCGGCGCCTTTTCTTGTGTTCGGCATAGCTTTCGGGGGTATAATGGTTTTTTACGGGGATGGCGTTCATCTCATCGAGACTGTCGTAGCCATAGATGTTCAGGATCGCCCGATTGGCATACACCGTCTCCCCCTGTGCGGTCACGATGCGCACACCCAGGGGCGAGTCTTCCAGTGAGCGGCGGAAGTTCTCTTCGGACCGGATCAGCGCCTCCTCCGCCTGCTGGCGCGAGGTGAGGTCCTGTATCATGATGTGGCGCACGACTGAGCCGTCGATATCATGCAGGGCGGTCGCCGCCACATGCGTCCATAATACCGCTCCATCTATTTTCACCATCCGCAGCTCGCACAGCTGCGGAGTGTCCATGCTCAGTGGTAACCTGCTGAAGCGGTGGTAAGCATCCAGGTCTTCGGGGAGGATAAAGGAGGTCAATGGTTTTTTCACCAGATCGCCCCGTACCGCCCCCAGCATGTTTGCGGCGGTGATATTGGCGTCGATGATCATCCCCCGTTCGCTTACGGTGAAACAGCTCACCGGCGCCAGATCGTAGAGATTGAAATACCGTTCCCGCTGAAGGTTAAGCTCTTCCTGCACCTGGCGCAGTTCCTCGTTCTGCGCCTCCAGTTCGATCTGATGCACCTGCAGCTCATGTACAATCCGCCGGTATTGTTCATTCGAAACGGCCTCTGGGTTATCGGGCAATCGGGCCTTCTTTTTCACGGACATCTTCCCGCCTTCCTGTGTCATTTGTCTTTCGGGTCGACAGCGGATCTGTATTCGATCATGGCGGTTTCCCGGAATCACACCGGAACCCAGACGAATTTCCTGTAATCGTCCAGGATTTTCGTGATCCGCTCTTTGGGCCACGTGGAATCCCAGCCCAGGCCCAGATCCCGGTTTACCACGATGACGTGCAAGTCGGTCCGGGCCGGCTTTCCCTCGATGATTGTATAGACGTTGCACCCCCGGTCACCGGATCGGCAGTCGTTGCACGTGCCTGTGGCGACACAGGGGGTTTCCCTTTTTCGGCCGCCCATCTCGCCGCACCTGATATGAAAATGGGTCGGGGCGATCGTATTTCTGATCCGGTCAAAGGCTTCATCGAGATTGGCGACGATTTTGTTTCTTCCGACAACGACGATGGAAAGAGGGTGTCCCCAGAACATGCCGGAAACGCGGTTGCCCGTTGCATCGACGTTGACGAGTCGCCCGTCCCGGGTCAGGGCGTTTGTCCCGGTCAGGAAAACATCACAGCGGGTGGCTTCATCGATCGTTCTTTCCCTCCACTGTCTGAACTCCCCGATGTCGATGCCGGACCGCTTCGGGACGAAGGCGTTCAGAATCCTGATCCCCCGTTCCTCCAGCACCTGCAAGACGCCGAGTTGCCGGACGGCGGTCGAATCCCCGAATCCCAGGATTGCGCTTCGGGGAACCAGGTCCAGAATCTTCAGGTTTGCCTCTTGGACATCCTCGGCAAAAATCCCTTTGATGTGCCGGGAGCGAAGGGCCGCCAGCGTTTTTTCAATACCATCATCCATACAAGGCTCTCCTGCCTCCTGCCGCCGTGATGCGAACCGCCGCCACAGCTTCTGTCTGCATCCGTGCAACCCGTTTATCCGGATCGGTCCGTGCGGCAAGCCCATCGGCCGGGGTCCTTCGGTTCAGAATCGCGGCTCCTGGAGGTACATGTCGATCGGATCGGTGTAATGCAGCGTTTCGCTGCGCGTCATTGTGCCCGAGGCGATGTCGATGACGGTGCGGTACAGCCGCTCGCCCGCCTCCTCCGGGGTTTCGGACCCTTCGATGACCGTTCCGGAGTAGAAGTCGATGCTGTCGGCGGCTGCGGCATAGGTCAGGGGGTTGGCGGTCGCCCAGAGGAAGGGCGCCACCACCGAGGGCGAGCCCTCCAGGAGGGTGCGGCCGGTCACTCCCCCCCCGCCCAGCTGGAACAGCACGACATTGGCGCCCGCCGCCGCGTATCCGGCGAAGATGGACAGGTGCCCCATCCAGTTGTCAACGAAATACAAGCCCTTGCGGGGCGGCCGCTCGGCGTATTGGAGCACGCCCTGGACCGGCGCGCTCCCCGCCTTGTGGATCGCCCCGAGGCTTTTCTCCTCCAGGGAGCTTATCCCGCCCTTGATGTTGGAGGGCACCGGGTTCACGGTGCGGATGTCCAGACCGGTGGCCTTGGCACGGTCTTCCTGAACCGTCACGGCGCGCAGGAGCTTCCCGGCAACCTCCGGCGTCGCGGCGCGCCCAACCAGGGCCTGTTCAGCCCCGATGATCTCGGTGGTCTCGCCGAACAGCGCGGTACCCCCGCCGGCAACGATTTTGTCGTACAGATACCCCACCGCCGGATTACCGGCAATTCCGGAGGTCGTATCGGAATAGCCGCACTTCACGCCGATGCAGAGGTGGGCGTCTTCGACTTTCTCGCGGCGCAGCGTCGATGCCTCGTACACCATCCGGCGGGCCAGCTGGATCCCCTTGGTGATGGCCCCGTAAGTTCCGCCGTCCTTCGCCGGGTCCAGCAGCTCCACCCGCTTGCCGCCCGCGGCGATCTCGTCCGCCAGCCGCTCGGCGCGCAGTTCCGGGTATCCGACGCCCGGACTCGCCGCGTGGACGATGACCGAGGCCACGTTGGGGTTTCTGCCGAGGCCGGTCAGGACGCGGGCGATCTGCTCCCGGTCATTGGCGGTGCGCCCCGAGCCGTGGTCCACGGTCAGGATGGTCTTGGTGCCGGCAACGAAGTCGCAGACGGACTTGGCGATGATCCCCTGGGGGATGACCAGGACATGGTTGCGGGTGCCGACCGAGTCGTCGGACCGGACGTAACCCCAAAAGCTCATCGTCGGCCCCCCGTACCGAGGTCGCCCCGGGCGCGCGTGCCCTCGAGGTTGTGGATGTGCACCATGGCGCCCTTTGCGATCGCCGAGGATGCCCGGCCGATCGTTTCTCCGTATTTTCGTATGATCTCGCCCTGCGGTATCTCCTGCACGGCGATTTTGAAGCCGAAGGGGATCGCCTCCGCGGCGGTCAGCGCCAGGGAGCCGTCCGCCAGCGGGACCGCCACGTTTTCCCCCGCCCCGATCTCTTCCAGGGCGGTGGCCACATTATCTTGGGGGTGCATCATGATCGCGCGTTTCGGCTGCATGGGCCTGCCTTCCTCCCGGAATGGTCATTATCAAAATCCGAAACAATATGGGCATGTTCATGTCACCGAACGGGAGCGATGTCAAGACTTTTGCCATCAGGCAGGGGGCGGTTCCGCGCCGGAGACCGGCACCGCATGATCAGAGGCGGTCGGGCGAATTCAGCTGTGGATTTCGGCGGCGATCCGCGATAAAATCGCATGCAGAGAAAGGAGGCGGACATATGATCAAAGCCAGGGATATTATGACCCGGGATGTGGTGACGGTGCATCCCGAGACGGAGATCATTCAGGCCGCGAAGCTCATGCTGGATCGTCATCTCAACGGTCTGCCCGTGGTGGACAGGGAGGGGCGGCTAAAGGGGATTATCTGTCAGTCCGATCTGATGACTCAGCAGAAAAAAATCCCCCTCCCTTCCTTCTTTGTGCTGCTGGACTCCGCGATATCGATCGCCTCCCCAAAAGAGATAGAGACGGAGGTGAGAAAAATGGCCGCCGTCACGGTGTCCGAAGCGATGACTCCCGATCCCGTCACGGTGGATCCGGAAACGAGCCTGGAAGATATCGCCACGTTGATGGTCAAGCACAACATCCATACCCTGCCCGTTTTCGATGGGGGCAAGCTGGTCGGTGTCGTCGGCAAGGCAGATATCCTCCGCACCCTGATCCCTGCGCAGAAATAAGGAGTGCGGCCGGTTTTTTTAATGAGGTCGTCAGGGGGGGCGACCGGCGAACTTTATCGTGACCGTTACATGCCCCTTTGGAGCGTCAAAGGGGCGGGTTTCAATGTTCACCCGGCCGATCGTCCGGAGCAGGTCCAGCAGCGCCGCCACGTTCGGCGCTGCGGTTTCGACCTTCAGGAGCTCGCTTCCCCTGCCGAGCCGCTTTTCGGTGATCCGGGCGTGCACCTGGCCGATGCGCGCTTCGATCTCCCGGACGGCGGCTTCCGCGTCCGTGACCTGAATCGTCAGGTCGATGGCCGTTGGCTGCTCCATGGCCGCCTTGCCCGCCATTCGCCGCGGCGGTGGAGCGGAGGTCGCGACCGCGCTCTCCCTGGCCGCGGCACCCCTGTCCGGCAGCATTCCACTGCGCCTCTCTTCCGCCGGGAGGCCGTCGAGCGTACGGTCCGCATGCTGTTTTTTCACCCGGTCCGGCGGCTTTTCGCGCCCATCGGTGACGGCCGGCGCGGTTTCCCTTTCCCGGGCCGCGATCCGCGGTTCCGCCTCTCCGGGGGCCGGCGGAGGCTCCTCCCTCGTAGGCGCCCGCATATCGTCGCCCCTTTGTGATGTCACGCCCTTTTCAGGCGGGGGGGCGGCATACCGCTCCCCTTTCATTTCGGGAAGATCCCCGGCAGGCGCCCGCCGGGCCGGCACGGGGATGGAAGGAGAGACAGGCTGCCCCGGGGGGGCGCCGGCGACCTGCTCCGTTGCGCGTTCGGCCATGGGTATGGGAATCGGTGCAATCCTTTGCATTTCAGGTTCGCCGGCCTGGTAGACCTGGATGGCGATGACGGCGATCAGGAGCGAGGCCAGGGCCTGGATGGGAATCTTGATATGCAGCGGGTAGAAAAGCCGCCGGAGGAAGGTCCGCTTCCGTCCGGCCTCCTGTCTCACCCGGGACATGATGCGCTGCTCGAAGAAAGGGGGCGGCTCCACCTCCCCGAGGCCCTGCAGAAGCTGTTCGGTTTTCTTCAGGCGCGCCAGGGCGCCGCTGCAGCGCGGACAGGTGGCGAGGTGCCCGGCCATGATCTTCCGCTCACCGGCGGTGAGCAGATCCTCCCTGTAGGCCGGAAGCCGGTCTTCGATCTCGTCGCATGTCATAACAGATCCCCGATCACGCCGCTCAGGCGCTCTTTCAAGTCGTTCCTGGCCCGGAAAAGCCGTGATTTGACGGTTCCTTCGGGCAGTCCCAGGATTTCCCCGATTTCCTCGTAAGAGAAGCCCTGGATATCTCGCAGGACCAGGACTTCCCTCTGATCGCCGGGGAGCAGGCCGATGCACTCCCGGACCTTGGCCTCCACCTGCCGCTTCTCGATCTGGTCGGCGAGCGGCCCATCCCCGCAAGGAGACCCCTGCCGGATGTCATCCTCTTCCAATTTGTTGTGATCATCGAGCGACGGTCCCTCCCGGCGGGACCGGGCGGATCTCCGCGCCAGGTGGGTTCTCGCATGATTCATCACGATGCCGCACAGCCAGGTGGAGAAGCGGGCCTCCCCCCGGAATTTTCCGATGGCCCGGTAGGCGGAGAGGAAAGCCTCCTGAACCACGTCGCAGGATTGGTCGTAGTCCCCGATGATCCGGTAGGCGATGTTGAGCATCTTCTTCTGGTGCCGCCTGACGAGGACCGAGAATGCCTCGGTGTCGCCCCGCCGGCAGCGTGCGACAAAAACGGCGTCGTCGTCCACCATGGTGTGGTTCTGAGGATCCACCGGAGCGGGGCTTTCGGACAAGGGGCGACCTCCCGTCATCGGGTGCGGGGGATGATGGTTATGTATATCAGCATGAAACCGCAAGATCAACCTGTCGCATCGCACCGCACACCGACGGGAGGTGCCTGCCCTTGCGGCCGGCCTCTTAGCGACGCCAGCCCAGCGGGGGCGGAGGGGCGTAGCCGCCATGGTCCCAGAAGCGGTTGGGCGGCAGGCCGGGTCTCCCGCATTGTACCACCCCCAGTTTACAGAGGGTGGATCGCCACTCGTATTTCAGGTAGAGGGTTTCCGCCGCCCTTTTTTCCGGCTCGAAGGCGACGATCCTTGACGGCGAGTACTCGTCCCGGCCATAGCCCGTTCCGGCGCTCTCCATGGCCAGTTCCGAGCGGGCCTCTTTTTCCGGCATGGGCTTGGCGGCGCCTTCGCGGGGGGCAGAGGGAGCCTGCGCCTTGTCGGCCGCACCTGCAGGGCTGTCCTCGCGCCCGTACGGGCCGGAAGGGGTGGACCGGTAGGGCTGGACCGGTGCCCGGCAGCGCTGCACCTCGGGATAGACCGCCACGGCGATCACCCCCATGGCGCTCTCGTCGCCGAAGGCCGCGGCGTAGGAGTCCGGTGCGTCCGTGAAATAGAAGCGGTTGATGCGATCCTGGGCGGTCCGCCAGCCGGCGAATTCACCCGAGCCGTATGGCTCGAGGATGTACATGCGCTCGCTGTTTTTCAGCCAGGATGTCGAGCCGCTGATGATGTTGCGGCCGTCGACGGCGATGACCAGGCCGACCCGCCGTCCGAGGCGATTCTTCACCGCGATGCGGTAGTGGTCCCCCCTGACCGCCTCGGCGTAGACCCTGCGCTCCCCGCGGCGCTGCGTCACGGGGTAGACCGGCAGCGTCCGGCCGTCGTCGGACACGATCCGCACCTCTACGCTCTGCCCGACACCCCCCGCCCACGCGCCTGTCGTGCACGCCACGATGGCCAGTATGACGATTGCCATGGTTTTCATGATCCGTTCCTCCTTGCAGGTTGTTTTATAACCTTAGACGGGAGGAGGAAGGAAAAAGTTCCCGGTGTCTCTTCGATGGACGGTTCAACTCTGCGCCCGGGAGGGCGAAAAGCGGCTCAGATTCCCGTCAGCGCCTGGTCGAAGTCCTCCATGATGTCGTCGATGGCCTCGATGCCCACCGACACCCGGACCAGGTCGGGGAAAACCCCGCTCGCCCGCCTCGACTCCTCGGGGAAGGAGACGTACTGCGAGGACCAGGGATGGATCACCAGGGTCTTGCAATCCCCCAGGTTGGCCAGGTTGTAGGCCAGTTTCGCCCGGCGGATGAAATCGAAGCAGCTCTTCTGGTCCGCCAGGCCGAAGGCCAGCATGGCCCCGTAGCCTCGTCCGCCGAACTGGGTCTTGGCGGTCTGGTGTGCCGGGCTGTCGGGCAGCCCCGGGAAGTTCACCCATTTGACCCTGGGATGCTGAACCAGGAAATCCGCCAGCCGGATGGCGTTGTGCATGTGCCGTTCGAGACGCACCACGAGGGTATCCATCCCGATCAGGGTCAGATAGGACGAGAAGGGCGACTGGGTGGTGCCGAAGTTGATGTGGATCTCCCGCCACACCTTGTCGATGAACGCCGCCTTCCCCTTGCGCTCCTTGAACAGTTCGAAATCGGGGTATTTCGACCCGGGCCAGTCGAATCGGCCCGAGTCGACGATCACCCCGCCCACGGCCGACCCGTGCCCGTTCATGTATTTGGT